>NZ_JAGQCS010000006.1 GCF_024346315.1 Cyanobium sp. ATX 6F1 | reverse complement strand
AATTCGAAACCTTCTACACGAAGAACATTCTTCTGAACGAAGGTCTGCGTGCCTGGATGGCACCAGCTGACCAGCCTCACGAAAACTTCATCTTCCCCGAAGAGGTTCTGCCCCGTGGTAACGCTCTCTAATCCCAATCTGGTGTCAGTCGGGGGCATGGACCTCGACTCCACCGGATATGCCTGGTGGGCGGGCAACGCCCGTCTGATCAACCTCTCCGGTCGCCTGCTCGGAGCCCATGTGGCCCACGCTGGCCTGATGGTCTTCTGGGCAGGAGCGATGATGCTCTTCGAAGTGAGTCACTTCACTTTTGACAAGCCCATGTACGAACAGGGCTTCATCTGCATGCCCCACGTGGCCACCCTCGGCTACGGCGTTGGCCCAGGCGGCGAGGTCACCGATCTCTTCCCCTTCTTCGTCGTCGGGGTGCTCCACCTGATCAGCTCCGCCGTCCTCGGCGTCGGAGGCTTGTATCACGCTCTGCGCGGCCCCGAGATCCTGGAGAACTACTCCGCGTTCTTCTCCCAGGACTGGCGCGATAAGAACCAGATGACCAACATCATCGGCTACCACCTCATCCTGCTCGGAGTCGGTGCGCTGCTGCTGGTGTTCAAGGCGATGTTCTTCGGCGGCGTCTACGACACATGGGCACCCGGTGGCGGTGATGTGCGTCTGATCACCAACCCCACCCTCAGCCCCGGCGTGATCTTCGGTTACCTCACCCGCGCCCCCTTCGGCGGCGAGGGTTGGATCATCGGGGTGAACTCGATGGAAGACATCATCGGCGGCCACATCTGGATTGGTCTGATCTGCATCTTCGGTGGCATCTGGCACGTGATCACCAAGCCTTTCGGCTGGGTGCGTCGTGCCTTCATCTGGAATGGTGAGGCCTATCTGAGCTACAGCCTTGGAGCCCTGAGCTTCATGAGCTTCATCGCAAGCTCCTACATCTGGTTCAACAACACCGCTTACCCCTCGGAGTTCTACGGCCCCACCAATGCCGAGTCCTCCCAGGCCCAGAGCTTCACCTTCCTTGTGCGTGACCAGCGCCTGGGGGCCAACATCGGTTCCGCCATGGGCCCCACGGGTCTGGGCAAGTACCTGATGCGCTCTCCCACCGGTGAGATCATCTTCGGTGGTGAAACCATGCGCTTCTGGGATTTCCGAGGCCCCTGGCTGGAGCCCCTGCGCGGTCCCAACGGTCTGAGCCTCGACAAGCTCCAGAACGACATTCAGCCCTGGCAAGTGCGCCGGGCCGCTGAATACATGACCCACGCGCCCAACGCCTCGATCAACTCCGTGGGTGGGGTGATCACTGAGCCCAACTCAGTGAACTTCGTGAACATCCGCCAATGGCTGGCTGCCACGCAGTTCATCCTTGCCTTCTTCTTCCTTGTGGGTCACCTCTGGCATGCCGGCCGCGCCCGCGCCGCCGCTGCCGGTTTCGAAAAAGGCATCGACCGTCAGGCCGAGCCCACTCTTGCTATGCCCGACCTCGACTAGGTTCGGCACCCAGGCTCCATGAAGCCCCTTCACCCCCGCCTTGTCGGGGGTTTTTTATGGCGAAACGTCGAGTTCCGAAGATCACGGTTGTGGCCCCAGCAGGCGCCTCGGGCGGCGCGGGTCAAGACCCCTCGGCCAGAAGCCAGCGCCGCAGCAGCGGCAGGCTCAGGCCGATCACGTTGCTGAAGCAGCCCTCGATCCGCTCCACGTGCAGTCCACCGCGGCCCTCGAGCGCAAAGCCACCGGCGCAGTTCAGCGGTTCGCCCGTGGCCACGTAGGCGCTGATCTCGTCTGCCCCCAGCGGGGCGAACAGCACCCGGGTGGTCACCGTGGCCAGCAGCGGGGCCGGGCCGGGACGCAGCAGCTCAGGTCGCAGCAGGTCAGGCCGGAGCAGGCAGTGCCCCGTGTGCAGCTCCCCCCAGTGGCCGGCCATACGGCTCCAGCGGGCTTCCGCGTCGGCGGCGTCGCGGGGCTTGCCGAACACCTCACCCTCGAACTCCAGCACCGAATCGCAGCCCAGCACCGGAAGCCGCCCTGCCTCCCCAGCCAACCCCACCTCCAGCGCCGCCACCGCTTCCGCCTTGGCCCGCGCCAACAACTGCACGAGTTGGGCCGGTTCGGCCGCTTGGATGGCCTCCTCATCGATACCGCTCACCCGCACACGGTGGGGGATGGCGGCCTGCTCCAGCAGGCGGCGGCGGGCGGGGGAGGCGGAGGCCAGCAGCAACATCGCCAGCGGTGGGGCAGGGGTGGACCTGAGAATGGCAGCAGTTGGCCGGCCCCTCCCGGTTCCCGCGCTTGAGCCAGATCCCCACGCCAGCCGATCCGCCCACGGCGGCCCCCCTCCCTGAGTTGATCGATGGCGATGGGCGCTCCCGGGCACGGGCCTGGCGGGCCATGGGCTGCCTGCCCTTCCGGCGGGCCCTCTATGAGCGGCTGGCGGAAGGGGGCGTAAGCGCCGAGGATCTCAGCGCCCAGGAGGCGGTGCCGCACTGGCTCCAGCGGCCTCTGAGCCGTCGCCAGGCGGAGCAGCATCTGGCCTGGCTGATCCGCCTGGGGCTGATCCGCTGGGAGGTGGATGGCCAGGGCCTCACCGACCGGGTGCGGCTCACCCCCATGGGCCGGCAGTTGCTGCGTCAATGGCCCGGAGAAATCCCCAGCGCCGGACCCCTGGCCCGGCTGCGCGACGCCCTGAGGCGCCACTGGCCCCTGTGAGTCCTGCCACGACGAACTCCCCCGCCATCGGTACCACACCACTGATGGTGCTGGGCACCAGCAGCGGCGCCGGCAAATCGCTGATGACCGCGGCCCTCTGCCGGGTGCTGCGGCGTCGGGGCGAAACCCCCCTGCCCTTCAAGGGACAGAACATGAGCCTCAACGCCTGGGTGGATCAGGGCGGCGGCGAGATGGCCTACTCCCAGGCCCTGCAGGCCTGGGCCGCCGGGCTGGAGCCCCAGGTGGCGATGAACCCGGTGCTGCTCAAGCCCCAGGGCGACAGCACCAGCGAGGTGATCCACCTGGGGCGCTCCGTGGGGGTGACCCGCGCCGAGGACTACTACCGCGACTGGTTCAGGCCCGGCTGGGACGCCATCCGAGCGGGCCTCGATCAGCTGCGCGCCGCCCACCCCGGCGGCCGGCTGGTGCTGGAGGGGGCCGGCAGCCCGGTGGAGGTGAACCTGCAGCCCAGGGATCTCACCAACCTGCGCCTGGCCCAGTTCCTGCGGGCGCGTTGCCTGCTGGTGGCCGACATCGAACGCGGCGGGGTGTTCGCTCAGATCGTCGGCACCCTGGCCCTGCTGCGCCCGGTGGAGCGCCCCTTGATCAAGGGCCTGCTGATCAACCGCTTCCGGGGCCGCAGCAGCCTGTTCGAAGACGGCCGCCGCTGGCTGGAGCGGGAAACGGGCCTGCCGGTGCTGGGGGTGATGCCCTGGCTCGACGAACTGTTCCCACCAGAAGACTCCCTCGATCTGCTGGAGCGGCGGGCGCGCAAACCGGAGGCGGAGCTGGAGATCGCCGTGCTGAGGCTGCCCTCGATCAGCAACTTCTCCGATCTCGATCCCCTCGAGGCCGAGCCGTCGCTGCGGTTGCGCTGGATCCGCCCTGGCGATCCCCTGGGCCGCCCCGACGCGGTGCTGCTGATCGGCAGCAAGCAGACCCTGCGGGATCTCGAAGCACTCAAGGCTGCGGGCCTGGGCGCTCAGCTGAAGGCTTACCTGGCCGAAGGGGGCCACGTGTTCGGCCTCTGCGGCGGGATGCAGATGCTCGGCAGTGAACTGCTCGACCCCGATGACCTCGAGGGGGGAGCGGCGGGCCCAGGGGCGGTGGCGGGCCTGGATCTGCTGCCGCTGCGCACGCGTTTCGGCGCCACCAAGACCCTGCGTCAGCAGCGCGGAGCGGCCCTCTGGCCGCCGGGGGCGCCCCTGGAGCTGGAGGGGTTCGAGCTGCACCGGGGGCAAACCGAGCCGCTCGATGGTGCCCCGGATCAGCCGAGGCCCCTGGCCGCAAGCACAGGCCTTGGCTGGTGGCTGCCCGTCGGCGATCGGGGCGGGCTGGTGGCCGGCGCCTACCTGCACGGGCTTTTCGAAGCGGGGGCCTGGCGGCGGCGCTGGCTCAACCGGCTGCGCGAGCGACGAGGGCTCCCCCCCCTGAGCGAGCGGCAGCCCCACCACGGCCGCCAGCTGGAGGCCCTGCTGGATCGACTGGCGGATGCCTTCGAAGCACACGTGGACCTGGGGCCCCTGCTGGGTCCCCCCTGAGCCCCCCAGGCTGAGCAGCGCCGATGATGCAGCTGTGTTGCGCAGCACCAACCGCCATGGGGGAGAAGGCCACCATCGAGGTGACCTGGCCTGGGGGAGTCCGGGGCCCGGTGCAGGTGGGCCGGGACTGGCTGCCGGCGGCGGCCGAGGCGGGCCTGAACATTCCCACCGGTTGCCTGGCGGGCAGCTGCGGTGCCTGCGAGATCGAGGTCAATGGCCGCGTCGTGCGGGCCTGCATCGCCACGGTGCCCTCAGCCCGCAGCGGCCGGCTGCAGGTGGCGCTGGCCGCCGATCCCCACTGGTGAGGCACCAGGAGCCAGCGGCTCAGCGCTGGATCAGTCCGCCCCCCAGCAGGCACTCACCTTCGTAGAACACCGCCGCCTGGCCCGGGGTGATCGAGAACTGGGGCTCGCTGAACTCCAGCGTCCAGCGGCCCTCTCCGCCGGGGGTCAGTCGGGCGGGCTCCGGAGCGCTGCGGTAGCGCACCTGCACCTCCACCTCCAGGGGCTTGCCCGGAGCCTCGATCGACACCCAGTTGAGTTCGTCGAGCTGGCAGGAGGAGCGGGCCGCCTCGGCCCGGGGGGCGACCACCACCCGGTTGAGGGCCCCGTCGAGGCGCACCACGTGCAGGGGCTGGCTCCAGGCCACCCCCAGACCCTTGCGCTGGCCGATGGTGAAGTGCTCGATGCCGTCGTGGCTGCCCAGCACGGTGCCGTCAGCGAGCACGATCTCCCCTGGGCGCGGCGGCAGGTAGGCATCCAGGAACGCCTTCATCGAGCCGTGGTGGTCCGCCAGGCAGAGGTCCTGGCTTTCGGGCTTGGCGGCGGTGCGCAGGCCGTAGCGCTCCGCCTCGGCGCGGGTGTCGGCCTTGGTGAGTTCGCCAAGCGGAAACACCAGAGCGGCGAGCACCTCCTGGGAGAGGCCGTAGAGGAAATAGCTCTGGTCCTTGTGGGCGTCGAGGCCGCGCAGCAGCTGGGTGCGGCCGTTGGCGGCCTGCTCGGCCGGGCGCGTGCGGGCGTAGTGACCGGTGGCGAGGCGACCGATGCCCAGCTCGGCCCTGGCCCACCCCAGCATCGGGGCGAATTTCACCTCCCGGTTGCAGCGGGAGCAGGGCAGGGGGGTCACCCCTTCGCCGTAGCCCGCCACGAGGAAATCAACGATCTGCTCGCGGAAGCGCTCGCGGGAATCGACCACGTGGTGGGGCACCCCCAGCTGCTCACAGATGCCGGCGGCATCCACCAGCCCTTCGGCGCAGCAGGCCCCCTTGCCGCTCATCAGCCAGAGGGTGAGGCCCTCCACCTGCCAGCCCGCCTGCACCAGCAGGGCGGCGGTGAGGGAGCTGTCCACACCGCCGGAGAGGCCCACCGCCACCCGCTGCTCCCCGGGCCAGGCGGCCAGGCGCGCCAGGGCCTCCGCCCCGGCCCGTGTGGCGGCGGGGCTCGAAAACACCGAGGGCAGGGAAGCGGTGGTCAAATCGAAGCGCCTGGGAGTTCCCATCATGGAACCGGGACTGGTCCCCTGTCTGAAGGTCTCCCCACCATGCGTGCGCCCCACCCCCCCTGGCCCCGGCGGGATGCCGCCCATCTGCTGGCGAGCTCGGCCCAGATGGCGGCGATCGAAGCGGACCTGTTCGCCCATGGGCTGCCGGTGGAGGCGCTGATGGAGAAGGCGGCCCTGGCGATCACGGCGGCGCTGTTGAGTGCGCCCTCGCGGCTGAAGCAGGGGGTGACGGTGCTGGTGGGCCCCGGCCACAACGGCGGCGACGCCCTGGTGGTGGCCCGGGAGTTGCACCAGGCAGGTATTCCGGTGCGGTTCTGGAGCCCGTTCGAGCGCCACAAGCCGCTCACCGCCCGCCACCTGGAGTACGCCCTGTGGCTGGGGATTGAGCGGCTCAGCGCCGCCCCCGATCCGGCCGAGGACAACCTTTGGATTGATGGCCTGTTCGGCATCGGCCAGAGCCGGCCGTTGGACCCGTCAATCGAGGTGCTGCTGGAGCAGCGTCAGCGCCGGCGGCCCGGCCGCCTGGTGGCGATCGATGGGCCCAGTGGCCTCTGCGCCGACAGCGGCCAGCTCCTGGGCCGCGTCGCCGCCTGCGCCCAGACCACCTACACCCTCGGACTGATCAAGCAGGGGTTGGTGCAGGACACCGCCCTGGCCTGGGTGGGGGAGCTGCGGCGCCTCGATCTGGGGCTCCCCCAAAGGCTGTTGGAAGCGCTGCCGCCCCAACAGCCCCTGGGCCTGGCTGCCGCCGACCGGCACGGGGCCCCGGCCCCCCAGCTGGGGCCGGAGCGGGCCAAGTACGGCCGCGGACGACTGCTGCTGGTGTGCGGCAGCGAGCGCTACCGCGGCGCCGTCCAACTGGCCCTGCTGGGGGCCAGTGCCAGCGGTTGCGGCAGCCTCCGGGCCGCCTTGCCCGAGGTGATAGCCAGGGGGCTCTGGGCCGTGCAGCCCCATGTGGTGGTGGAACGCGCCCTGACCTGCGATCGCGACGGCAGCCTGCACATCGGGGCCCTGGGGGAGCCCGGTGCTCTGGAGCGGCTCGATGCGGTGCTGCTCGGGCCGGGGATCGGAGCGATCGCTGCAGGCGAGGGAAGGCCCGGGGAAGAGGCGGAATCGGAGCAGGGGGCCTGGCGGGCGCTTCAGGGCTTCACCGGCCTGCTGGTACTCGATGCCGATGGCCTCAATCGGCTGGCCCGCCGGCCCAGCGAGGTTGCCCTGCTCTGGCTCCAGGGCCGCTCAGGCCCCACCTGGCTCACCCCCCACGGGGGCGAATTCGCCAGGCTGTTTCCCGGGCTGGCCGGGCTGCCGCCCCTGGAGGCCGCCGCCGCCGCCGCCGCCGCCAGTGGCGCCACGGTGTTGCTCAAGGGGGCACGCACGGTGGTGGCCAGCCCCCAGGGGCAGCGCTGGCAGTTGATCGAGGCTGAGCCCGCCTGCGCCCGCGCCGGCCTGGGGGATGTGCTCGCTGGCTACGCGGCCGGACGCGGGGCCATGGCGATCGCAGGCGACGGAGCCACCGGTGGCCAGACAGCCGTGGAAACCTTGAGCGCCCTGCTGGCGGCGATGGCCCTCGACCATGCCCAGGCCGGGCTCCAGAGCGCCCGGGAGGGGGGAGCAGGGGCGGCGACGCCGATGGCCGTTGCCGCGGCGCTGGGGCGCATCGGTGCCGAGGCAAGCTCCCACGGCTGACGGGCGTCTCACCATGGCCGCCGCCCGCGGCGCCCCGCACAAAAAATGTGTGGTTTTACACGTATAAAGCTGAAGGGTTATTGACATGACAGCCGCGAACCGCAAGTTCATACGAGATTCATTGCATCGAAAGGCCCAGGGTTCATGACAACCTCCAGCCTCCAGGCCAGTGGCAGCCGCCGGAGAGGCAGTGACCCGATCAGCTGGTATCTGGCGACGATCGGCCGTGTACCGCTGTTGACCCCGGCCGAAGAAATCGAACTCGGCAATCAGGTGCAAACGATGATGCGCCTGATCGAAGAGGGGAACCTCGAGCTGCTCAGTGATCAACAGAAAAAGACGATCAAGGTGGGGCGGCGCTCCAAGGATCGAATGATGAAGGCCAACCTTCGTCTGGTGGTGAGCGTGGCGAAGAAGTATCAGGGCAAAGGCCTTGAACTTCTTGATCTCATCCAGGAGGGATCTCTGGGGCTCGAGCGGGCGGTCGAAAAGTTCGATCCCACCCGGGGCTACAAGTTCTCCACCTATGCCTTCTGGTGGATCCGCCAGAGCATGACCCGGGCGATTGCCTGTCAGTCGCGCACGATTCGCCTGCCGGTGCACCTGAGCGAACGGCTCAGCGCCATCCGCAAGGTGAGCCTCGATCTGGCCCACAAGTTGGGGGCGATGCCGAGCCGCCAGGAAATCGCCGAAGCGATGGCGATCCCCATCGAGGAACTCGATTCCCTGCTGCGCCAATCCCTGACCACCTCCAGCCTGGATGCCCCGGTCAACGGTGAGGAGGGACGCAGTTTTCTCGGGGATCTGATCGCCGACAACAGCCAAGGCGAACCGCTTGATCTGGTGGAGCGCGGCATGCACCATGAGCAACTGGGGCGCTGGCTCACTGCTTTGACCGACCAGGAGCGGCAGGTGCTGGAGTTGCGTTTCGGGCTCGAAAGCCAGGAGCGCCACACCCTGGCCGAGATCGGCCGGCTGTTGGAGGTGTCCCGCGAGCGGGTGAGGCAGGTGGAGCTCAAGGCCCTGCGCAAACTGCGCAACCTCACCCGCCGTCAGAGCGTCGATCTTTGATCGCCAGCTGGGTCGATCTCTAGATCGCCCTTCGATTGGGGTGGGTCAGTCTTCCGCCCAGATGTAGCGGGTGAGCTCGGAGGGATCGGGCTCAGGGGCCGCCAAAGCAAAGCTGACCGCATCGGCCACTTCGGCATCGATCTCCTTTTCGATCGCCTTGAGCTCCTCGGCGCTGGCCAGGCCGTGCTCCTTGAGGTGGGCAGCCAGTGCCTTGATCGGATCGCGCTCCGCCCAGAAGGCCTTCTCGGCCTCGCTGCGCAGTTCATCGGGGTCGGCCAGGGAGTGGCCGCGGAAGCGATAGGTGAGGCACTCCAGCACGGTGGGGCCCTCACCGGCGCGGGCCCGCTCGATCGCCCGCTGGGCCGCGGCCCGCACCGCCAACACGTCCATCCCATCCACCTCCTCACCGGCCATGCCGAAGGCCGCCGCCTTGCGCCAGATCTCCGGATCGCTGGTGGCCCGGTCGTGGGCCATGCCGATCGCCCACTTGTTGTTCTCGACCACGAACAGGATCGGCAGTTTCCAGAGGGCCGCCATGTTCAGGCACTCGAAGAACTGACCGTTGTTGCAGGTGCCATCACCGAAGAAAGCGGCCGTCACCGCATCGCTGGAGGCATCCCCGAGGGCGTCGCGCTTGTAGCGGCTGGTGAAGGCCGCCCCGAGGGCCACCGGAATGCCCTCGCCGATGAAGGCATAGCCCCCCAACAGATGGTGCTCTTTGGAGAACAGGTGCATGGAGCCACCACGCCCCTTGCTGCAGCCGGTTGCCTTGCCGAACAGCTCACTCATCACCTCCCGGGCGGGCACGCCGGCGCTGAGGGCGTGCACGTGGTCGCGGTAGGTGCTGCAGAACCAGTCGTGCTGGGCCTTCATCGCCTTGATCACGCCCGTGCTGACGGCCTCCTGGCCGTTGTAGAGGTGCACGAAGCCGAACATCTTGCCCCGGTAATACATCTCGGCGCACTTGTCCTCAAAGCGCCGACCCAGGGTCATGTCGCTGTAAAGCATCAGCCCGTCGTCGCGGCTGACCGTGGTGGGACCGGCGGGATAGAGCGCCGCCAGACGCTCCGCATGGCTGCCAGGGCCCCCGGTGGAACCCTCCGCAGCGCTGACTCCGCCGACCTGAACCGGGGCAACGATCTCCTGGGTCATGGCGGAGGAGGCTGATCGGGTGAGGCTGACTGTACGGGGTCCGTCCGCATTCGGCAGTCAAAACCACTGACGCTGCCTACAGTCGCGTGCCACCGGTGTCCCGCGGTTGGAACTGCCGATCGACCATTTCCGCCTTCTCGGTGTCAGCCCGGCCGCCGACGCCCAGACCGTGCTGCACACCCTGAAGCTGCGGCTCGATCGCCCCCCCGACCAGGGCTTCACCCAGGAGACCCTCCTGGCCAGGGCTGAGCTGCTGCGCAACAGCGCCGATCTGCTCAGCGATGGGGAGCGACGCGCCCGCTACGAGGCCGAACTCACCAACCTGTCGGTCGCGGAGACCTCGCTGGTGCCGGGACTGGAGGTGCCCCCCTCCAGGGAGGTGGCGGGCCTGCTGTTGCTGCTGGAGGCGGGCCAGGGGGCGGAAAGCTTCGAAGCCGCCCGCCGCGGTCTCAACCCACCCCAGGCTCCGGCCCTGGGCAGCAGCCGGGAAGCTGACCTGACCCTGCTGGCGGCCCTTGCCTGCCAGGCCAGCGCCGAGGATTACCGCAAGGAGCGCCGCTACGAGGCCGCCGCCCAGACCCTGCAGCTGGGGCTGCAGCTGCTGCAGCGCATGGGCCAGTTGCCGGCCTCCCGCCAGGCGATCGAACGCAGCCTGGCAGCCCTGCTGCCCTACCGGATCCTCGATCTGCTCAGCCGCGATCTGGCCGCCGTGGCCGAGCGCCAGGAAGGCCTGCAACTCCTGGAACAGCTGGTGCAGCAACGGGGTGGACTGGACGGCCAGGGGGACCCCGACTTCAACGCCGGGGAGTTCCAGGCTTTCTTCAAGCAGATTCGCCAGTTCCTGACGGTGCAGGAGCAGGTCGATCTGTTCAGCCACTGGGCGGTGCCGTCCTCTCCCACCGCCGGTTTCCTGGCCAGCTACGCCCTCACCGCCTCCGGTTTCAGCCAGCGCAAACCGGAGCGGATCGCCTCCGCCCGCGAGCGCCTGGCCGCCGGTGGCCAGAGCGGCATGGAGCCCTATCTGGCTTGCCTGTCGCTGCTGCTGGGCCAGGTGGAGACCGCTCAGACCCTGTTTGCCCAGGGGGCCAACGAGGAGCTGCGCCGCTGGGCGGCCGAACAGGGGGAGGAACCCCTGGCTGGCCTCTGCGCCTACTGCATCGACTGGCTCGATCGCGAGGTGTTGCCGGGCTACCGCGACATCGAAGTGGACGTGGATCTGGAGGCCTGGTTCGCGGATCGAGACGTGCAGCTCTATGTCGAGCGTGAGGACCGCAAACACCTACGCAGCGGAGAGGCCGGAGCCGCAGGCAGCTTCGCTGAGGCCCCCAACCTCCTGGCGGATTGGTCGCCCGCCATCTCAGGGCTCGGCAGCGGCACCGGTGTTCCCGTGGTGCCCCATGGTCTGGAGCAAGGGGCCGAGGAGGACGAGGTCGAAGACGAACTGGACTGGCCGTCATGGCCCCAGTGGCAGCTACCCCAGTGGCAGTGGCCCCAGTGGGGCAGGCCGCTCCAGGCGATCAGCGCCTGGTTCCCGCCAGATCTGCGCCTGCCGGCGTTGAAGCGGCCGGCCCTCACCCGGCCCGCCTTCAAGCGGCCGACCTTCAGCCGGCCAGAGCTTCCCCCCTGGGGCCGCCCCGCCGCCCAGATCCTGCTGGCCCTCGGCGTGGCCGCCGGTGGCCTGGCCCTGGTGCGCCACCGGCTGGCAGCCGGAACGCCCGAGACCAGGAGTCCCTCCAGCTCAAGCCCAGCGCCGCTGAGCCAGCCCGCCCCCCTGGCCACACCCCCGAGCGCGAAACCCGCCCCCCCCTTGCCCGCCGCCCTGCCCCTGGTGAGCGAGGAGCCCACCCCTGAGGAATTGCAAGCACTGCTGGAGGCCTGGCTGAAGGCCAAGGCCGCCGTGCTCGCCGGGGGCCGCGCCGAGCTGCCCCTCGATGAGCTCGCGCGCGCTCCCCAGGTGGATCGGCTCAACCGCCAGCGCCGCGAGGATGAAGCGGCCGGTCTCAGCCAGGCGATCGACTCCAGCGTGCGTCGCTTCACGATCACCAGCCGCTCCGCCAACCGCATCGAAGCGGAGGTGGAACTGCGCTACAGCGATGAGCTGCGCAACAGCCAGGGCAAGGTGCTGGAGCGGACCCCCGAGGGCAGCCGATCGAATAGGTATGTGTTCGGCCGCGACGGCAAGACCTGGAAGCTGGTCTTCTTCCGCCCCCTGGCCTGATCCGACTCCCATCCCCCCTGCCCGTAGCCACGCTTCGACCATGTTTGATGAGCTCTCCCAACGTTTCGAGGATGCGGTCAAAGGCCTCAGGGGCCAGGCCACGATCACCGAATCGAACGTGGATGGGGCCCTCAAGGAGGTGCGCCGGGCGCTGCTGGAGGCCGACGTCAGCCTCGCGGTGGTCAAGGACTTCATCGCCGACGTGCGCGCCCGGGCCCTGGGGGCCGAAGTGGTGCGCGGCATCAACCCCGACCAGAAATTCATCCAGCTCGTCCATGGGGCCCTGGTGGAGGTGATGGGCGGCGCCAACGCCCCCCTGGCCCAGGTTGAGACGGCCCCCACGGTGGTGCTGATGGCGGGCCTCCAGGGGGCTGGCAAGACCACCGCCACCGCCAAACTGGGCCTTCACCTCAAGGAACAGGGTCGCCGCGCCCTGCTGGTGGCCGCCGACGTCTACCGGCCCGCCGCCATCGATCAACTGCAGAGCCTCGGCCGCCAGATCGGCGTGGAGGTGTTCAGCCTCGGCGCGGGCGCCAAGCCCGAGGAGATTGCCGCCGCCGGTGTGGCCAAGGGCCGCGAGGAGGGCTTCGACACGGTGATCGTGGACACCGCCGGTCGGCTCCAGATCGACACCGCGATGATGGAGGAGATGGTGCGGATCCGCACCGCCGTGGCCCCCGACGAGGTGCTGCTGGTGGTGGATTCGATGATCGGCCAGGAGGCGGCTGAGCTCACCCGCGCCTTCCACGAGCAGGTGGGGCTCACCGGGGCGGTGCTCACCAAGCTCGACGGCGACTCCCGCGGCGGCGCCGCCCTCTCGATCCGCAAGGTGAGCGGCGCGCCGATCAAATTCATCGGCACCGGCGAGAAGGTGGAAGCGCTGCAGCCGTTCCACCCCGAGCGGATGGCCAGTCGCATCCTCGGCATGGGCGATGTGCTCACCCTGGTGGAGAAGGCCACCAAGGAGGTGGAGCTGGCGGATGTGGCGCGGATGCAGCAGAAGCTGCAGGAGGCCACCTTCGACTTCTCCGATTTCGTTCAACAGATGCGCCTGATCAAGCGCATGGGCTCACTCGGGGGCCTGATGAAGATGATCCCCGGCATGAACAAGATCGACGACGGCATGCTCAAGCAGGGGGAGGCCCAGCTCAAGAAGATTGAGGCGATGATCGGCTCGATGACCGCCGCCGAACGTCAGCAGCCGGAGTTGCTGGCGGCCCAGCCCTCCAGGCGGCGCCGCATCGCCGCCGGCAGCGGCCACACCCCCGCCGATGTGGACAAGGTACTGGCCGATTTTCAGAAAATGCGCGGCTTCATGCAGCAGATGAGCCGTGGCGGTCTCGGTGGGGGCCTGCCGGGGATGGGCGGTGGCTTCCCGGGGATGGCAGGAGGGTTCCCCGGCATGGGGGGCGGCCTGCCCGGAATGGGGGGATTCCCAGGCCAGCCGGGGGCCGCGGCCCGGGGCGGCGCCGCGCCGCGGCCCCCCAAACCGACCAAGAAACGCAAGGGTTTCGGGCAGCTCTGAGGTGGTCAGGCCGCAGGGTATCGTTGACGATTGGCGCGTGATTTCACCGCCGTTTCCTCCTCCAGCAAACAAGGCAAGGCCACGATGATCAAGCTCCGCCTGAAGCGGTTTGGCAAGAAGCGGGAAGCGAGCTTCCGCCTGGTGGCCACCAACAGCACCTCCCGCCGCGACGGCCGCCCCCTCGAGGAGCTGGGCTACTACAACCCCCGCACCGACGAGACCCGGCTGGATACCGAGGCGATCCGTGTGCGTCTGGGCCAGGGCGCCCAACCCACCGACACCGTGCGCACCCTGCTGGAGAAGGCCGGGCTGGTGGAGAAAACCATCCGTCATGGCGAAACGGTCGGAAAGCTGAAGCAGGCTGAAGCCCGCGACGCCGCCGCCAAGGCCGCCGTCAAGGAAGCCGCGGCAGCCAAAGCCGCTGAAGCCGTTGCTGCGGCTGAAGCCAAAGCTGCCGAAGCCAAAGCCGCTGAAGCCGCTGAAGCCGCTGCCGCCGCCGCAAGCGAAGCCGAACCGGCCGCCACGGAAGCCTGATCAGCCCCCCCATGGCTGGGGTCGACGGCCTCTCCTCCTTCTGCCTTGAGCTGCCCGATGGGGGCACGGCCCTGGCCCTGGCCGGTGAGGCGGACGCCACCCTGCACCGCATCGCCGAACTCACTGGCGCCACCCTGGTGCTGAGGGGGCTCAACCTGGTGATCCAGGGGCGTCCCTCCCAGCTGGAGCGGGCCGCGGCCCTGGTGGAGTTGCTGCGACCCCTCTGGCAGGAAGGCCAGGCGGTCAGCGCCGTCGACCTGCAGACCGCCCTCGCCGCCCTGGACACCGGCCGCGGCGAGGAGCACCAACAGCTGGGCCAACAGGTCCTGGCCCGCAGCCAGAGCGGCCGGCTGCTGCGCCCCCGCACCCTCAACCAGAAGGCCTACGTCGAGGCGATGGAACGCCACGACCTCACCTTGGCGATCGGACCCGCCGGCACCGGCAAGACCTTCCTGGCCACCGTTCAGGCGGTGCGGCTGCTCACGGAGCGCAAGGTGGAGCGTCTGGTGCTCACCCGGCCGGCGGTGGAGGCGGGCGAGCGGCTCGGTTTTCTGCCCGGCGATCTGCAGCAGAAAGTGGATCCCTACCTGAGGCCCCTCTATGACGCCCTCCATACCCTGCTGGGCACTGAGCGCACGGCCGCCCTGCTGGAGAAAGGGGTGATCGAGGTGGCGCCCCTGGCCTACATGCGCGGCCGCACCCTGGCCGATGCCTTCGTGATCCTCGATGAGGCCCAGAACACCACGCCGGCCCAGATGCGCATGGTGCTCACCCGCCTGGGGGAGAACTCGCGCATGGTGGTCACCGGCGATCCCACCCAGAGCGACCTGCCGCCCCAGCAGCCCTGCGGTCTGATCGAGGCGGCCGAGGTGCTCAAGGGGGTGGAGGGGGTGGCGATCTGCCGACTCAGCGCCGCCGACGTGGTGCGCCATCCCCTCGTTCAACGCCTGGTGCAGGCCTACGCCGAACGGGACCGTCGCCACAGCCGGGCTCTATAGGGAGAACCACACCCCACCCCCTGGCCTGCGCTGGCAGGATGGACAGGTTCGAACCCTCTGGTGAGCCATGCCGGCCAGCAGCAATTTTCAGCAAGCGATCCGCGAAGCCCAGAGCAGCGCGCTCGTGGGACCCAATGTGGTCAACAAGGCCCTGCCCTACGTGGGTGGCGGCATGGTGCTCACCGCCGGCGGTGTGGCCGGCGGCCTGACCCTGCTGGCCACCAGCCCAGCCCTGTTTCAGCCCCTGTTCTGGGTGGCGTTGATCGGCAACTTCATCCTCTTCTTCGTGGCCCAGAACGTGGCGATGAAGGGGAACAGCGCCACCGCCCTGCCCCTGCTCACCCTCTACAGCCTGCTGACGGGCTTCACCCTCAGCGGCATCGTCGCCCTGGCCATCGGCACAGCCGGCATCGGCGCCATCGGCGTGGCGGCCCTGGCCACCGGCATCACCTTCGTGATCGCCTCCTTCCTGGGGCGGCGCATGAGCGACAGCGTCGGGCAATCGCTCAGCGCCGTGGTGGGTCTGGGGATTCTCGGCCTGCTGATCGCCATGGTGGTGCAGGTGGTGGGCGGCATCTTCGTGCCCGGCTTCGGCGGCGGCGGCATGGAGCTGCTGATCGCCGGCTTCGGCACGGTGCTGTTTGTGGGAGCGGCCTTCGTCGACTTCTACACGATGCCCCGCACCTACAGCGACGACCAGTACCTGGCCGGCGCCCTGGGCATGTACCTGACCTACATCAACCTGTTCATCTTCATCCTGCGGCTGATCATCGCCCTCAACGGCGGCGGCCGCCGCGACTGAGGCACAGATGCTCTCAAGCCAGGCGCCCCCCCAGGGGCGCTTTTTTCATGGGCTGGCGCCGGGGGGCGGCTGGAAGCTGCGCGGAATCACTCGGCCACCGCTTCGATCGCCGCCGCGATGGCGGCCTTCTGATCGCCGTCGTAGCCCCAGCGCTCCAGGAACGCCACATCGTCGCCGCTGCCCGCGGTGGCCGCCAGCAGGCGCTCCAGTCGCTCCTTCACCGCCCCAGGCTCCAGCAGCCGCAGCAGCTCCGTGCAGCGAATCTGCACCCGCTTCGATCCCGCCTGCTGGTCCCCGTCATCCGTGCGCCCGTGGTGCACCGCCATCGCCGTGCTCATCGCCAGGTTGCGGGCGGTGAGGTCCACCACCAGGTCTCCGGCGCCTCGCAGGCTCAGCACCAGGGTTTCCGGCAGCCGGTCCATCAGCGGACTGTCCCCGGCCAGGGCGACCACGAAGAAGCCCCGGGCCCCATCGAGGCTGGCCACCAGCTCCCCCACCCGATCGGCGAGCACCTCATCGCTGAGCTCCCCCGCCTCCCAGAGCGCCAACCACTGGCCGGCGATCTCCATCGCCTGGGGAAAGCTGGGCGTGGCGGGGGAGCCGGAGGCGGGGGCTGTTGTGTCGGCGGCTTGAGTATCGGCGGCGTTGGTATCGGGCATCGGGCCGGTGGGCTGGCAGTGTGAAGGCTATGGAGATCCATGATCCACCGCCCGCTGAGCTCGCGGCGGAAGCCTTCCCCAGCAGCCCAGAGGGCTTCCGCTCCGGCTTCGTGGCCCTGATCGGCCGACCGAACGTGGGCAAATCCACCCTGCTCAACCAGCTGGTGGGCGAGAAGGTGGCGATCACCTCCCCCGTGGCTCAGACCACCCGCAACCGCCTCCGGGCCATCCTCACCACCCCCAGCGCCCAGCTGGTGCTGCTGGACACCCCGGGAATCCACAAACCCCACCACCTGCTGGGCGAGCGCCTGGTGCAGAGCGCCCGGGGCGCCATTGGCGAAGTGGATGTGGTGCTGCTGCTGGTGGATGGCAGCGAGCCGGCGGGCCGGGGCGACGGCTTCATCGTCGAGCTGCTGCGCCACAGCCGCGCCCCGGTGCTGGTGGCCCTCAACAAGAGCGACCTGGTCGATCCCGCCCGCGCCGAGGAGCTCGCCGCCAGCTACCGCGCCCTGCTGGGCATTGACCCGGACACGTCCCCCTGGGGCGAGCGGCCTGCGCCCCTGGACTGGCCCCTGCTGGCCTGCAGCGCCACCACCGGCGCCGGCACCGGGGAGCTCGTGGAGGCCCTCGCCGCCCGGCTGCCCCTGGGCCCCCACCTCTACCCCGCCGGCGCGGTCAGCGATCAGCCGGAGCAGTTGCTGCTCTCGGAGCTGATCCGCGAGCAGGTGCTGCACCACACCCGCGAGGAGGTGCCCCACTCGGTGGCGGTGAGCATCGATCGCATCGTCGACGACGGCCCTCGGACCGCCGTGCTGGCCACGGTGCTGGTGGAGCGCTCCAGCCAGAAGGGGATCCTGATCGGCAAGGGCGGCACCATGCTCAAGACCATCGGCAGCGGCGCCCGGCTGCAGATGCAGAAGGTGTTTGACGGGCCGGTCTATCTGGAGCTGTTCGTGAAGGTGGTGCCGAACTGGCGCCGCAATCCCTCCAAGCTGGCGGAACTTGGCTATCGGGGAGACGGTTAAGCGCTCCAGGCCAGCCCGGCCAGCGGCTGAGAGGATGGAACCACCGCACCGCCCCGTCCTTTCCCCTTGACCGACAGCAGCGCTCCGTTTCCGCCCAAGGATCTGGCGGGCTTTCTGGCGTTCTGCGCCGGCGAATGGATGAGCCTGCGCAGCCGCTTCGCCCTGACCAGCGGCGGCGATGACAGCTGGCATGCCAGCGAGCGCGGCGAGCTGCGGGTGGAATGGCAGGCCACTGGCGGCGAAGGCGATCTCGGCGCTCTGACGTTCACCCCCAAGGGCCAGCCGTCGCGCCATCTGCGCTTCGGGGTCGACGGTGGCTTCCAGGCCGGGAGCAGCGCCGACGACAACGCCCCATTGCGCGGCACCTGGGAATTGTGGCCCGACGGCAGCCTTGAGCTGGTGGTGCAGCAGGGCGAACGGGAGCGGCGCGAGCGCATCTGGTTCACCAAGCCCAACCTGCGCCTGCGCAGCACCGTGGAGCGGTTCGCCGATGGCCGCCCGAGCGACGCCAGCTTCAGCTCCGAAATCCGCCGTGTCGCTCGTCCCCCCGCCCAGGAGGCATGAGCGGCCTCAGGCTCGATGTGGTCAGCCTGGCCCCCGAGGCCTTCGCCCCCCTGCGGGGCCTCGGTGTGATCGGCCGGGCCTTTGCCGCCGGCATCGCCGAGCTGCACACCCACAACCCCCGTGATTTCGCGAACGACCGCTACCGCAAGGTGGACGATGAACCCTATGGCGGCGGCGCCGGCATGGTGCTCAAGCCCGAACCCGTGTTCGCGGCGGTGGAGTCGATTCCGCAGCTAGCCCGGCGGCGCATCCTGCTGATGAGCCCCCAGGGCCGGCCCCTGCGGCAGGCCGACCTACAACGCTGGGCCACGGGCCACGACCAGCTGGTGCTGCTCTGTGGCCACTACGAGGGCTTCGATGAGCGCATCCGCTCCCTGGCCGATGAGGAGGTCTCGATCGGGGATTTCGTGCTCACCGGCGGCGAGCTGCCGGCGATGGTGGTGATCAACGGGGTGGTGCGGCTGCTGCCGGGCACCGTGGGCACGGCAGAGTCCCTCGAGTCGGAAAGCCACAGCACCCTGCTCCTGGAGCACCCCCACTACACGCGCCCCGCCAACTTCCGGGGCCAGGAGGTGCCCGAAGTGCTGCGCAGCGGCGACCACGGCGCCATCGCCCGCTGGCGCTTCGAGCAGCAACAGCAACGCACCGCCGAGCGGCGGCCCGATCTCCATGCCCGCTGGCTGGAGCAACAGGGGCTGAAAGACTGAGCTGGAGCGAACCGCGAGCAGCCCCATGCAACTGCGCATCGGCAACGGCTACGACATCCACCGGTTGGTGCCGGGTCGGCCGCTGATCCTGGGGGGGGTGCGGCTGGAGCACCCCGATGGCCTCGGGCTCGATGGCCACAGCGACGCCGATGTGCTGGTGCACGCCCTGATCGATGCCCTGCTGGGGGCCCTCAGCCTGGGGGACATCGGCCTGCACTTCCCCCCCGACGACCCGCGCTGGAAGGGGGCCGACAGCCTGGTGCTGCTGGAGCAGGTGATGGCCCTGGTGCGGGAGCGCGGCTGGCAGGTGCTGAATCTCGATACGGTGGTCGTGGCGGAGCGCCCCAAGCTCAAGCCCCACATCACGGCCATGCGCAGCGCCATCGCCGCCCGCCTTGGGCTGGAGCCCGAGCAGGTGGGGGTCAAAGCCACCACCAACGAAGGGCTCGGTCCCACGGGCCGCGAAGAGGGCATCGCCTGCCACGCCGTGGCGCTCTTGCACAAACCCTGATCCCCATGGCGAGCGCCCGGCCCCGACCGTCATCGCCATCCCGCCGGGGGCAGTGGCTGTCTATGGTTCTTGGTTGGCTTGTGATCGCTCTCTTGGCGCTTCTTCAACCCCAATCAGCGGCCGCCAGCGGCGCAGCTCCGACGCCGCTGGCCGATCAGGCCGAGGTGGTGGAACTGCTGCGCCTGAGCGTGCCCGCCTCGGCGCGGGCCTGCTGGCTCCAGGCGGAAGCCTCCAGCTGGGGACCCTGGCTGGACCAGCAGCGTGGCTACCGCGGCCGCCAGCTGCTCTGGGATGCGGCGCGGCAGGAGGGGCTGATCCTGATCGGCTGGGCCAGCCGCAGCGACTGGAAATCGATCCCCGCCGCCACACTCGACCAGGTGCAGGAGCGCTTCGAAGCCGCCGCTCGCCGTTGCCTGGCCGCAAACGATCCCGGCACCGGTAAGGCCGCCAGCGGTGAGCGGCCGGTGAACCCCTTCCCGATCGTTGAGACCGCTGAGTTGGTGCCCGAGCGCCCCCCGGAGCCAGCCACCAGCGAGTTGCCATGACGCTCGCCCCAGGGCACGGCCATAAAGGACAGCGCCAAGAAGGACCCAGGGCCCCTGAGGGCCTCGACGGCATGATCGAGGGCCTGGTGCACCTGGATCTGGAGCGCCGTCAGCGGCTGGGCATGGCCGAGGCGATCTGGGGCGCCCACAAGAGCGCCGAACAGATCGCCGCCATCCTCGAGCGCCTGGCCCAGCTGGGTCAGCCGGCCCTGGTGACCCGGGTGGATCCGGCCAAGGCGGCCGCGGTGCTGGAGCTGGCCCCCGCCAGCCGCCACCACCCCCAGAGCCGCTGCCTCACCCAGGGGCCCCTGGAAGAACCGGCGGGGCCTGCTGCCGTCACGATCCTGACCGGCGGCACCAGCGACCTGGTGGTGGCCCAGGAGGCCGCCCTGGCCCTGAGCTGCTCCGGGGTGGCCAGCACGCTGCTGGTGGATGTGGGCGTGGCCGGGTTGCACCGGCTGCTGGGCCGCTTGGAGCAGTTGCGGCACTCCCGGGTGCTGATCGCCTGCGCCGGCATGGAGGGAGCCTTGCCCACGGTGCTGGCGGGGCTGGTGCCCCAGCCGGTGATCGCCGTGCCGGTGTCGGTGGGCTATGGGGTGAGTGAAGGGGGCCACGCGGCCCTGCAGGGGATGCTGGCCAGCTGCGCCCCGGGGCTCCTGGTGGTGAACATCGACAACGGCTATGGGGCCGCCATGGCGGCCCTGCGCATGCTCAGGGGGTCGCCTCAGGGGGCTTCAGAGCAGGCGCTCTGAGGAGACCGATCGGCTGGGGGGAAGCTCCAGCAGCGTCTCCACCCAGCGGCGCATCGACAGGGGCAGCAGGCCCAGTTCGTAGCGCTGCAGAGCCTCAACCAGCACCGGTGTGTTCACCCATTCAACCGGCCTTGGTGCCATCCGTGGGGGCTGGAACTGGATCGCAGTGTGCAGCCCGCCGCACCCTTCCGCAAGGGGCTCAGAGGTGCTGGAGCTGGGGGTAGGCGGTGAGCAGTTCCTCGGTGCTGAGCACCTCACCGGCGCCCTCCGGCTGCCAGATCACTTCCAGTGCCAGCAATTCGGCAGAGGGCACCGAACCGAGCACCCGCAGGGCCTCGCGCAGCTCATCGGCCGTGGTCACCGCCTTGAGCGGAATGCGCCCGCGGCTGGCCACCAGCAGCGTGATGGCGATGAAATCACTGGTGGCATCGGCATTGCCGACGGCCGTGGTGGGTGAGTTCTGCCGCTGGCCGGCCACGTTAGAGGTGACCTCGCTGCGCAGCTTGCTGCGCTCGGTCATCGAGAGGCGGTTGAAGGTGGACTCGGCCGCGGCGAAGGCCACCTGGCCCAGTTCGCCATTGGCGTAGACCCAGAGATCGGGCTGGCGCAGCATGGCCAGGGTGGTGTCCTGAAGCACCCTCTGGAGACCAGTGTTGGAGCTGGTGTCGGAGCTGCCCGCGAGGCGGCGCAGATCCTCCTGAAGCTCCCGGGCCGAGGCCAGCAGGCCTACCTGCAGCTGGGCGATCGCCACCGGACCATCGCGGCGCGGGGCTTCGATCGCACCGCCCTCGCCTCCCATCAGGGCGCCGGAGCCACCGCGCAGGGCGTTGGCGATCACACCCACGATCGCCATCAGGATCAGAAATCCGAACAGGCCGCCACCGCCGAAGCCGAAGATCGGGATCAGGAAGGGAAAGCCGATGCCACCCCCATACCCCCCGCCGTAACCGCCGCCGTAGCCACCGCGGTAACCACCGCCGCCACCGCCGTAGCTGCGGGGCATCGAGGGGGCCGAGCGGAAGCTGCCGCCGCCGATGCGGCCACCGCTGGCCGCCTGGGAGGGCGCCGGTGCCGCCAACAGCAGGCCGACCAGAAACACCGGCACGAGGAGGGTGCCGCAGAGTCGACGGAGGATCAGGAAACGCCGTGAAGGGGACAACGCTGTCACCTGATAGATGCTTATGACTCTAGAAACCCCCCTCCCACGATGGTGACCACCTCGAGCCCATCGGCTTCCCGTACCAGCTGATCCGGCCAGTGGGCGCGCGGGAGGATCGCTCCGTTGAACTCGACCACCACCAGGCGCGGCTCGTAGCCGAAGTGGCGCAGGGCCGCCTCCAGATCCAGGCCCGCGGGGCAGGAACGCTGTTCACCATTGAGCAGCACCGCGATCATCTCCGCTGCGCTCATGCCAGGGCCGCCAGCAGGTCTCGGCTGGCCTGGCCGGGGTCAGCGGCCCCGGTGATCGCCCGCACCACCGCCACCCGCTGGCCCCCCGCCGCCCGCACCGCCGCCAGGGTGGCGAGCTCGATGCCACCGATGGCGAAGAAGGGAATCGGCGATTCGCTCGCCGCCTGGCGCACGTAGGCGAGCCCGATGGGCGCCCGGCCCGGCTTGGTGGGGGTGGCGTTCACGGGCCCCACCCCCACGTAGTCGCAGCCGTCGGCCACCGCCTGGTGCAGCTGAGCCAGCTCGCCGGTGCTGCGGCCGATCAGGCGCTCCGGCCCGAGCAGGCGGCGGGCCACGGCGGGGGGGAGGTCCCCCTGGCCCAGATGCACCCCATCGGCGTCGAGCGCCAGGGCCAGATCAAGGCGGTCATTGACGATGAACAGGGCCCCGTGGCGGGCGCAGAGCTGGCGCAGGGCGCGCGCCTCCCGCCAACGCTCGCCATCGGCCGCGTCCTTGCTGCGGTACTGCACCAGGCGCACCCCCGCCTCCAAGGCGGCGGCCACGGTGGCCTCCAGCTGGGGCGAGGGGCTGGTGATCAGGTAGAGCCGGCACTGGGCCAGTTGGGCGCGGCGTTCATGGCCGCCCTGGCGGGCCCTGAGCACGGCCAGCTCCAGGTCGTAGAGGGCATAGCGCCCGGCGGCGGCCTGGCGGGCCAGCTCCGGAGCCTCGCTGCGGGCGAATTCCTCCAGCACCCGCAGGGCCTCCTGCACCCGGGCACAGTTGGCCGCCACCACCTGGGAAGGGGTCCGCCGCGACTCCTGGGCGGGATGGCCCAGGCCGGCGGCCGGGTCGGAGGCGGTGTGGCGCGCCTGCTTGAAGCGGTCCTCGTGCAGCAACCCAAGCCGCTGGCGCAGGTCCTTGGTGCGGGCCACCAGATCATCGCGGTCCAGGCCGAAGCGGCACCAGTCTTCGATCACCCGCAGGCCCTCGCGGGCCCGGTCCAAATTGGCATCCAGCAGCCGGGCGATTGCCTCTCGGCCCGCCTCCGCTGGCCGATCGACCGGCTGGCCGGTGTTGGGGGGATCCTGGGGCGAAGACTCCATCGACTTGGTGTTGGAGATGGCGAAGCGGGCGAAAGGGGCTGCCTAGGGTGGCGGGAGTGTGAGCGGTCCAGCAGCCATGGCGCAGGGAGAAGCGGAAAACCCGATGCTGGTGCTGATTTCAGGGATTCTGCTGCTGGGGGGCATCGGTGCCTTCATCGTCTGGGGCCTCACCAACGCCTACCCCGCCGCCTGAGCCCAGGCCAGCCATGGCCGCTGGGGCGCCACGGGCGCCGGTGAGCTCACGGGCCTGCTGGGCGTCACGGGCGATCTGGGCACTGAGCTCCTCCAGGTCGGAAAAGCGCTGCTGACGGCGCAGCAACGCCACCGGTTCAACCACCAGCTCACGGCCCTCCAGCTCCAGCTGCCGGTCCAGCAGGTGCACCTCCACCGCCGAGGGGGCCATGGGGTCCACCGTGGGCTGGGGACCGAGGTTCATCACCGCCGCCAGCGGCGGCCCGCCATCAAGCTGCGCGAAGGCGGCATAGACCCCTTCCAGGGGCAGAAACTTGCGGCCGTCCACCTGCAGGTTGGCCGTGGGCCAACCGATCTCCCGACCCAGGCCGCGGCCCCGCACCACCCGGCCACTGAAGCGGTAGGGCCGCTCCAGCAGCCGCGCGGCCTCCTCCAGATCACCCATGGCCAGGGCCTTGCGGATGCGGCTGCTGCTGAAACGTTCACCGTTGTCCTGGAGCATCGGCAGCACCTGCACGTCAATCCCATGGCGGGCACCGAGGGCCACCAGCTCAGCGGTATCGCCGCAGCGGCCGACACCGAAGCGGAAGTTCTCCCCCACGGCCACCACCCGGGCCTGCAGCTGGCCCACCAGCACCTGCTCCACGAAGGCGGCCGGACTCAGGGCCGCCAGGGCGCGATCAAACGGCACCAGCACCAGCTGCTCGATGCCCAGCGGTTCCAACAGGCTGAGCTTCTCCACCGGCAGGTCCAGCCGCAGGCGGGTGTCGCCAAAGAGCACTTCCCGGGGGTGGGGCCAAAAGCTCAACACCGTTGGCACGGGAGCTGGCCCAGGAGCGGTGCCAAGCGCGGCCGGCCGCCAACCCGTGACCGCCTCGATCACCCGCCGGTGGCCCCGGTGCAGTCCGTCGAAGCTGCCGAGGGCCACCGCCGTGGGCCGACGGGCCTCCTGGGGCGATCGCAGCGGAATCAAATCAGGGGAGTGTGCCTCGCCCGATCGATCCTCCCATGGCAAGTTTGAGGCGCACACTCCCTTCCGCCCCCGCCCCTTCCCCATGGCCGATCGCCTCGATCTGCTTCAGATCTCCGCCGCCCTGCGGCGCGTGGGCTGGGTGCGCTTCTGGTTTCAGCTGGCCCTGGGGATCGTGGTGGTGGGGGTGCTGATCTTCAACAACATCGGCGGCCAGATGGCGGCCAATTCCTCCCGGGCCCTGGGGCTGGGCCCGGGCCTCTCGCTCACCACGCTCTCGTTCTTCGTGCTGCTCTGGAGCCTCTGGCAGGGCTGGCTGGTGGTGCTCTGCGGCCGCGCCCTGGCCAGCCCCGCCCACCCCTCGAAAGGCGAAACGGCGCGGTTGGTCAAGCGCGGGCTGCTGGCGGATCTGGTCGGCCTCACCCTGGCGGCGGTGGGCTACCAGGCCCTGGCCGGCAGCCTGTTCGTGCAGGCCTCCCAGCAGGTGCCGGGCTTCTTCGGCGCCCAGATGCAGGGGGTGCCTGGCGCCGGCGGCCGCGTGGTGGGGCTGCCGATCACCTCGATCGAAATGCTCGCGGTGCTCAGCAACACCCAGGTGCTGTTCGCCCACCTGCTCGGGCTGATCATCAGCCTGTGGCTGCTGCAGCGGATCTACCGACCGCGCTGAAGATCGACCCGGAGCAGTCCGCCCAGGGCCTCCAGGCCTCCTCTCCAGAACAGTTCCGGCTGCAGGGGCGTGAGGGCGGCACCACCGGCATGGACCTGGGCCACATCCGTGGGCCAGTCCTGGGGGCCGGCGCCGGCCGACTCCAGATCATTCACCACCTCCCCCGCCAGCCAGTAATAGGTGCGGCCCCGCGGGTCACTGCGGCGGTCGAACTGGTCGACGTAACGGCGCACCCCCGGCCGGCACCAGCGCAGCGGCGCGATCGAGCCGTCGGGCAGGGCGGGAACGTTGAGGTTGAGCAGCAAACCCTCGGGCCAGCCCGCCGCCAACACCTGCTCGGCCACGTCGAGGGCCAGGCGTGCGGCGGGCTCGAACTGGCGCCACTGGAAACAGGCGCTGCTCACCGCCAGGGCGGGCAGCCCGTCGAGGGTGCCCTCCATGGCCGCCGAGACCGTGCCGGAATAAAACACGTCGGTGCCCAGGTTGGGGCCGTGGTTGATGCCCGAGAGCACCAGCTCCGGGGGTTCCTCCAGCAGGCTGGAGAGGGCGAGCTTGACGCAGTCGGAGGGGGTGCCGCTGCAGGCCCAGGCCCGCACCCCAGCGGCGAACAGCTCATCGGCCCGCTCCGCCCGCAAGGGCGTCTGCAGGGTGAGCCCATGGCCGGTGGCGGAGCGTTCCTGGTCGGGGCAGACCACCGTGACCTGATGCCCCCGGGACGCCGCCTCGGCCGCCAGGACACGGAGGCCATCGGCGAAGACCCCGTCGTCGTTGCTGATCAGGATCCGCAGGGGGCCCATGGGCGCGTCCGTGAGAAGCGCAAACTAGGTCGCCCCTTGGGCGCGTCCGGGTGCGCCAGACGTCGCTACCTACAGTTAATGGCCCCCGTTGCCACGCCGTGAGCGCCCCATTGAGCCTGCAGGCGCTCACCGACCAGTTGGAGCAGCTTGAAGCCCAGGCCAGCGCTGAGATCGCCGCCGCGGACAGTCCGGCCGCGCTTGAAGCCCTACGGGTGTCCCTGCTGGGCAAGAAAGGCCGCCTCTCCGGGGTGCTTGGCGCCATGGGGCGGCTGCCCGCCGACGAGCGCCCGCTGGTGGGCCAACGGGCCAACGTGCTCAAGGAACTGGTGCAGGCGCAGCTGGGGGAGCGCCTGGCGGGGATGAAGGCAACGGCCCTGGCCGAGAAGCTGGAGCGCGAGCGGCTGGATGTGACCGCCCCGAGCACCTACACCCCGGTGGGCCACCGCCACCCCCTGATCACCACCACCGAGGAGATCGTCGACATCTTTTGCGGCCTGGGCTACCGGGTGGAGGAGGGCCCGGAGATCGAAACCGACCACTACAACTTCACCGCCCTCAACATCCCGCCCCACCACCCGGCGCGGGACATGCAGGACACCTTTTACCTCTCGGAGCACGAACTGCTGCGCACCCACACCTCGCCGGTGCAGATCCGCCACCTGGAGAAGAACCCACCCCCGGTGCGGATCGTGGCGCCCGGGCGCGTCTACCGCCGTGATGCGGTCGATGCCACCCATTCGCCGGTGTTCCACCAGGTGGAGCTGCTGGCAATCGACGAGGGGCTGGATTTCAGCCACCTGCGCGGCACGGTGACCGCCTTCCTGCAGGCCTTCTTCGGCGACCTGCCGGTGCGCTTCCGGGCCAGCTATTTCCCCTTCACCGAGCCGTCGGCCGAGGTGGATGTGCAGTGGCGGGGCCGCTGGCTGGAGGTGATGGGCTGCGGCATGGTCGATCCGGCGGTGCTCGAAGGCCTGGGGCTCGATCCGGAGCGCTGGAGCGGCTTCGCCGCCGGCCTGGGGGTGGAGCGGTTCGCCATGGTGCGCCACGGCATCGACGACATCCGCCGGTTGTTCAGCAGCGACCTGCGCTTCCTCGAACAGTTCTGAAGGTCTCCTGCCCAGGTGATTCCATAAACTCAGCTCACCCACGCTCCCGATCGGTGCCCTGCGTCGGACTGATCGTGAACGACGGCAAGGATCTGGCCGTCAACACCGCCGATGCGATCGAGCGCCGGCTGGTGGGGGCCGGCTATGGGGTGCTGCGGGCCAGCAGCTCCGGCGGCATGGTGGGCTTCGCCAACCCCGACCAGCACCTGCGCAACCTGGGCTACAGCGCCTGCGTGCCCAGCGATTTCCACGCCGAGATGGCCCTGGCGGTGGTGCTGGGGGGGGACGGCACCGTGCTCTCGGCCGCCCGCCAGACCGCCCCGATCGGCCTGCCGATCCTGACCATCAACACGGGCCACCTGGGCTTTCTGGCGGAGGCCTACCTCAACGAACTCGACACGGTGCTCGAGCAGCTGATCGCCGGCCGCTGGACGGTTGAGGAGCGCAGCATGCTGGTGGTGAGCGTGATGCGGGGCGAGCAGCGTCGCTGGGAAGTGCTCTGCCTCAACGAGATGGCCCTGCACCGCGAGCCGCTCACGAGCATGTGCCACTTCGAGATCGCCATCGGCCGCCACGCTCCGGTGGACATCGCCGCCGACGGGGTGATCCTCTCCACCCCCACCGGCTCCACCGCCTACGCCCTCAGCGCCGGCGGACCGGTGATCACCCCCGACTGCCCCGTGCTGCAGCTCACACCGATCGCCCCCCACTCCCTGGCCTCCCGCGCCCTGGTGTTCAGCGATCGGGAGCCGGTGACGGTGTTTCCGGCCACTCCCGAGCGGCTGATGATGGTGGTGGACGGCAGCGCCGGTTGCTACGTCTGGCCGGAGGATCGCGTGCTGATCCGCCGCAGCGACCATTCCGCCCGTTTCATCCGCCTGCAGGACCATGAGTTCTTCCAGGTGCTGCGCAACAAGCTGGGCTGGGGGCTGCCCCACGTGGCCAAACCGGGCGCCCACCAGCAGGCCCCATGACCCGGGTGCTCCTGCTGGGACGCACCTCCCATCCCCTGGCCTCGCGCCTGAGCGCCTCGGGCTATGAGCCCCTCTGCCTGAGCCTGGAGGACCTGGCCCTGCCCCAGCAACGCGCCCTGCTGGTGGATCCGCCCCCGGCCGTGGTGGTGCTGGCGGCGGAGACCCAGTCGGCCATCGCCCTGCTGCGCCAGGACCTGCCCGGGGTGCCGCTGCTGCTGGACATCGGCAGCGACGGCGTCGACGCCCGCTCCAGCTGCCTCAGCGCCGGGGCCGATGATTTCTGGCTCTCGGGTTCCCCCCCCAGCGATCTGCTGCTGCGGCTGCGGCTGCATGCTCGGGTGATGGACCGCAGCAGCGGCCGCTCACCGCTGCTGCAGCTGGCGGACCTGAGCCTCGACCCCGGCAACCGCACGGTGCGGCGCGGGCAGCGCCTGGTGGCCCTCACCGCCCGGGAGTACGGCCTGCTGGTGCACCTGCTGGAGCACTCCGGTCAGATTCTGAGCCGCGAGCAGATCCTGGCGGCGGCGTGGAAGGGGCAACAGGGAGTGGCCAGCAATGTGGTGGAGGTCTACGTGCGTTACCTGCGCCAGAAGCTCGAAGAAGGAGGCGAGCGGCGTTTGCTGCACACGTTGCGGGGGCGCGGGTACAGCCTCAGTGACGGGCTCCCCGACCAGGGGATCCCCCACCAGGAGCCCCCCGAAGCATGAGCCTCAGCCTCGTCCTCGCGGCCCTGATCGCCGCCACCCCCTCGGCCCCGAAAGCCGCCCAGTCCAAAGCGGTTGAACCGCTGGGCCCGCCCCAGTACCTGCCCATCGAGGCCGAATGGTGCCTGCCGCCGCTCGCCAGCGCCACGGGCGTCCTGGCGCCCCCCCGCTGCCTTCAGCTCGAGGTGCCCCGTGCCCCCCGTCAGTACGCCTGGGGGCTGATGCAGCGGCCACCCCTGGCGCCCCTGCGCGGCATGTGGTTCCGCTTCCAGCCCGCCCAGCCCGTGAGCTTCTGGATGCACCGCACCCCCGAGCCGCTCGACATGCTGTTCGTGGCTGGGGAGCGGGTGGTGGCGATCGAAGCGGCGGCGACCCCCTGCCCGCGGCTGCCCTGCCGGAGCTACGGCCCGGAGCAGAAGGTGGACGGGGTTGTGGAACTGGCGGCAGGCCAGGCGGCCGCCCTGGGGCTGACCCCCGGCAGCCCGGCGCCGATCCGCTGGCTGACCGGCCTCAAGCCGGCGCCCTTGCACCAGCGGATCGGCGCCCCCTGAGCACCAGCACCGGGTTGAGGGGCGCCAGGCGGGTGCCCTCGGCCAACGGGGCCCCGCGCCAGGCCTGAAGCTGGCCCACCGCCACCGCCAGGCCGGAGCGCTCCAGCAGCGGCCGCAGTTCCGCGAGCGCTTCGAGGGTGGCCAGGGGCAACACCACCAGCCCGCCGGGCCGCAGGCGCTCCAGGACGGCCGCAAGAATCGCGGCGCGATCGCGGCCGCCGCCGCCGATCAGCACCCGGTCGGGATCAGGCAGCTGGGCCAGGGCCTCGGGGGCAGCACCCTCCAGGATCCCCGCGGGAGTCACCCCAAAGCGTCGGGCGTTGGCGGCGATCAAGGCCGCCGAGCCGCCCCGGCGCTCCAGGGCCCAGAGCTTCAACTCCGGCCGCAGCCTCAGGGCCTCCAGGCCAACACTGCCCACACCGGCGCCCAGATCCCAGAGCACCCCGGTGGCGGGCAGCTCCAGATCCGCCAGCAGCTGGATGCGCACCTCCCGTTTGGTCATCAGTCCGGGCCGGTCGCCCTGCTGCAGCCAGAGGCCATCGTCGAGGCCGAACAGGGGCAGGGAAGCCGGATCGGGATCGGCGGGCGGCTCGGCAATCAGCAGCACCAGATGCAGGGGGTCGAGATCCACCGGCAGGGGCTGCCCAGGCGCCAGCCGCTGCACGCGTTCGGCCGGGTGGCCCAGGCGTTCGCACAGCCAGAAGCCGTAGGACGCCTCCAGGCCTGAGGCGACAAGGATCCGGCGCACCGCACCGGCGCCGCCGCGGCCGGGATCGGTGAGCACCGCCAGGGCGGGCGGGCGCTGCTGCAGCCGCTGGGCCAGGGGTTCGGGGTCGCGGCCGTGGAGGCTGATCCAGCTGGCGTCCTGCCAGGGGCGGCCCAGGCGGGCAAAAGCCAGCTGCAGGGAGCTGGGGGCGGGATGAAAGCGCAGGGCGCCGGCGCCCAGGTGCTGCACCAGCAGCCGGCCGATGCCGAACCAGAGCGGATCGCCGCTGGCCAGCACCACGGCGGGCATACCAGCCGCCAGGGCCGCCCCCAGGGGGGCCATCAGTTCATCGGGCCGGTCGCTGGCGAGCAGCCGGGGCAGGGGGCGATCCAGCCGACCCGCTGCTGTTTCCCGCTGCCACCAGGCCTGGGCTCCCGCCAGCAGCCGCTCCGGCGCCACCACCAGATCCGCCTGGCGCAACAGCGCCAGGGCCGGGGCCGCCAGCGCGTCCACGCCGCCGGCATCGGTGCCGAGCACGTCGATGCGCTCTCCTGGCGGGTCATTGATCCGGCTGCCTGGCTGCCGCTGGGATTCCACCGCCGCTTGCTCCCACCGATCGGATCATGATGCTCAACTCCCCACCCCAACGCCCATGGGCGAGCGCCGCCAACGGATCCATGAACTGGTGATCGCCCTGCTGGCCCAGCAGGGGGAGCGGGAGCTGCTGGCGGCCGACGGCGGCGATCCTGGCGCCTGGCTGGAGCGCAACCGGCGGGTGGTGCAGCACTACCAGGCCCTGGTGCGCTCGGCCGTCACCCTCGATGCCCTGATCGACCAGGAGGTGAGCAGCGACGCGGAGAACCCCCGAGCCCCCGGCGGCACCCGCCTCTGACAAGCGGCGCCCGCCTCTGACAAGCTGGGCCCACCTCCGGCTCTGCCATGGCGCGCCTCGGCCTCTCTGCCCTCCACGAGCTGTTGCGGGGCAAGGGCTCTGGAGCGGGCAGCTCCGGTTGGCAGGCCCCCGCCGCCAGCTGGCAACGGCCCTTTGGGCTGGGCTGGGAGAAGCCCTACACCGTCCGCTACGCCAGCAACCTCGACGACGGCCCCAACCACGGAGCGCCCCTGGGGGGCTTCGGGGCGGGCTGCTTCGGCCGCGGCCCCGACGGCGCCTTCAACCTCTGGCACCTGGATGGCGGTGAGCACTGGTTCGGCTCCCTGCCCGACTGCCAGTTCGCCCTGTTTGAAAAAAGCGGCAGCGGCTGCCGCGCCCACGCCCTGGCCACCGCCCCCGAACGGGACGACTCCCGCCCCGGGGCCAGCGGCGCTCCCTTGGGCGCCTGGAGCTGGTACCCCGCCAGCACCACCGGCAGCGACGGCAACCTGCGCAGCACCGGCACCTACGCCGCCCGCTACCCGCTCAGCTGGTTCCGCTACGACGGCGTGTTTCAGGCGGCGGTGGGTTGTGAGGCCTTCAGCCCGATTCTTCCCGGCGACTACCAACGCAGCAGCTACCCGGTGGCGGTCTTCCGCTGGAGTCTGAGCAACCCCAGCGATCAGCCTCTGGAGCTCTCGCTGCTGCTCAGCTGGCGCAACACCAGCGGCTGGTTCACCAACACCGACCCCAGCGCCGCCGTCACCTTCCGCGATGACGGCAGCCCGGAGCACAACTACGTGCCGGCCATCGGCGCCACCGGCGGCCAGCACAACCGCTGGGTGGACGCCCCCGGCCTCAAGGGGGTGCTGCTGGAGGGAGCGCGCAGCGAACCCATCGCCGAAGGCCAGGGCCAGTGGTGCCTGGCGGTGCCCGACGACCTGGAGGGGGTGGAGGTGCTGCGCTGCAGCCGCTGGGACCCCTCGGGCGATGGCGCCGAGCTCTGGGAGAGCTTTGAGCGTGATGGCTCGATCCCCGACCGCGACGACGAACGCACCAGCGCCGCGAACGAACCCGCCAGTGCCGCGATCGCCCTGCGCTTCACCCTGGCGCCCGGGGCCTCGATCGAGCTGCCGGTGGTGATCAGCTGGGATCTCCCCGTCACGGCGTTTGCCACCGGCACCCGCGCCCTGCGCCGCTACACCGACTTTTTCGGCGCCGGCGGGCGCCAGGCTGCGGCGATCGCCGCTGAAGCGTTGCTCGACTGGCGGGATTGGCGCGAGCAGATCGAGGCCTGGCAGGCACCGGTGCTGGAGCGGGCCGATCTGCCCGAGCCGCTACGCATGGCCCTGCTCAACGAGCTCTACGACCTGGCCAGCGGCGGCAGCCTCTGGACCGCCGCCAGCCCCAGCGATCCCGTCGGCCGCTTCGGGGTACTCGAATGCCTCGACTACGCCTGGTACGAGAGCCTCGACGTGCGCCTCTACGGCTCCTTCGCCCTGCTGCAGCTCTGGCCGGAACTCGACAAGGCGGTGCTGCGGGATTTCGCCCGCGCCATCCCCGCCGCCGACCCCACGCCGCGGCCGATCGGCTGGTACTTCACCCAGGGCCGCGGCCGGGTGGAAGCGGCCCGCAAAGTGGCCGGCGCCACCCCCCACGACCTGGGGGCCCCCAACGAACGCCCCTTCGACGCCACCAACTACACCGCCTACCAGGACTGCAACCTCTGGAAGGACCTCGCCTCCGACTTCGTGCTCCAGGTCTGGCGTGCCTTCACCCTTGCCCCCACGGGCGAAGACCTGCGGTTTCTGGCCGACTGCTGGCCGGCGGCTGTGCAGGCCCTGCGCTACCTGAAAACCTTTGATGCCAACAACGACGGCCTGCCCGACAACGGCGGCGCCCCGGATCAGACCTTCGACGACTGGCCCCTGGAGGGGGTGAGTGCCTACTGCGGTGCCCTCTGGATCGCGGCCCTGGAGGCGGCCCTGGCCATGGGCCAGCGGCTGCAGCTGGAGCTGGGGCTCGACACCAGCGCCGAGCAGCGGGAGTTCGGAGGCTGGCTGGAGCAGAGCAGGGCGAACTTTGACGCGCTGCTCTGGAACGGCGAGTTCTACCGCATCGATGCCGGCAGCGGCACACCGGTGGTGATGGCCGACCAGCTCTGCGGTGATTTCTATGCCCGCCTGCTGGGGCTGCCGCCGGTGGTGGCCGAGGAGCGGGCGCGCTCCGCCCTGGGCGCCATCAAGGAGGCCTGCTTCGAGCGCTTCGAGGGGGGCCGGCTCGGGGTGGCCAACGGCCTGCGCCGTGACGGCACCCCGCTCGATCCCAACGGCACCCATCCGCTTGAGGTCTGGACCGGCATCAACTTCGGCCTGGCCGCCTATTACCGGCTGCTGGACGAGACGGGCACCGCCCTTTCGATCACCGGCGCCGTGGTCGAGCAGGTGTATGCGGGCGGACTGCAGTTCCGCACCCCGGAGGCGATCACGGCTGTCGGCACCTTCCGGGCCTGCCACTACCTGCGGGCGATGGCGATCTGGGCCCTCTGGGCCACCCACACCGGCTGGGAGCCGATCCCCGGTGCGGCCAGGCGGCCCTGAACCGATGGGGAGTTTGCGGATCAAGCACGTGATGGCGGTGATTCTGTCGCTCGCCCTTGGGGCCGCAGGGCTGCTGGGGCTGACGGCGGTCCCTGCGCCCGCCTGGGCCCATCCGATCGAGCGCAGCCTCGAAAGCCTGCGCGACCTCGACGACCAGAGCTGGCAGCTGGTGGCCTATCACCAGGGCTCAGGCGATGGGCCCATGCGCCTGCGGCTGGTGGGCTTCCCCGGCAAGCTACGGCTGGAGCACCCCACGGCACTGCAGGTGCGCTCGGGGCCGTTCCGCTGGAGCCTGGACGACCTCACCGCGAAGAACCCCCAGCTCTCGAGCGATGGCCGTTCGGCCGTCGCCGAATTCGATCTGGAGCCGCTGCTGGCCGATCTCCAGCAAAACCGGCCCCTGCGCCTGAAGCTCCCCGGTGCGATCGATGAGCTGGCGGTGCCGCCCTACCTGGTCAAGCAGTGGCGCGCGTTGGCGACCAGCGGCCGTTGAGCGGCGCCGCCGCCTGGCCTCTCTGGATGGACCGCGCCCTGGAGCTGGCGGCCCTGGCCGAAGGGCGCACCAGCCCGAACCCCCTGGTGGGGGCGCTGGTGCTCGATGCAGGCGGCCAACTGGTGGGCGAAGGCTTCCATGCCGCCGCCGGGCAGCCCCATGCGGAAGTGGGAGCCCTGGCCCAGGCGGGGGAGCGGGCGAAGGGCGGCACCCTGGTGGTGACCCTGGAGCCCTGCTGCCACCACGGCCGCACCCCCCCCTGCAGTGAGGCGGTGATCGCCGCCGGTGTGGCGCGGGTGGTGGTGGCGATGGCTGATCCCGACCCGCGCGTGGCCGGCCGCGGCCTGGCCCAGCTGCGGGCCGCCGGCATCGAGGTGATCGAAGCGGTGCGCGAGGCGCAGGCCCGCTCCCTCAACAGGCCCTTCCTCCATCGCCTGGCCACGGGCCGCCCCTGGGGGATCCTCAAGTGGGCGATGAGCCTCGATGGCCGCACAGCCCTGCCCAACGGCGTGAGCCAGTGGATCAGCGGCCCCGAGGCCCGCTCCTGGGTGCACCGGCTGCGGGCCCGCTGTGATGCGGTGATCGTGGGGGGCGGCACCGTGCGCGCCGACGACCCCCTGCTCACTTCCCGGGGGCAGCGCCAGGGCGAGCCCCTGCGGGTGGTGCTCAGCCGCGGCCTGGATCTGCCCGATCAGGCCCAGCTCTGGAACACGGCGCTGGCCCCCACCCTGGTGGCCCATGGACCGGAGGCGCCGGCGCAGGGCCGCTCCCGTCTGGAGCGCCTCGGGGTGGAGCGGCTGGAACTGGCCGCCTGCGAGCCCGACGCCCTGCTGGAGGCCTTGGCGGCGCGGGGCTGCAACCGGGTGCTCTGGGAGTGCGGAGCGGAGCTGGCCGCCGCCGCCCTGGGCCAGGGCTGCGTGCAGCAGCTGGCCGCCGTGGTGGCCCCGAAGCTGCTGGGGGGGCCGCCCGCCCGCACCCCCCTCGGCGACCTGGGCCTGGAGCGCATCGATGACGGCCCCGAGCTCAAGGAGTTGGCGCTCACCCGGCTGGGGCCTGATCTGCTCTGGAATCTCGAGCTCTGAGCGCTAATGCTCTCCATCCCCGGATCGATTGTCCTTCCCCTGGTTGGCTTCCTGGATCGTGAAGCGGCTGATCAGCAGCCCCATCACCACCGCCAGATAAAAAGGGCCGATCACGCTGAAGCTGACGCTGGCGATCTGGGCCACCGGCGTCACCGGCAGGATGTCGCCGTAGCCCACGGTGGTGAGGCTGACGAAGGCGAAGTAGTTGAGCCGCACGAAGTCGAGCTCCCAGACCTGCACCGGCGCCAGCCCCCCCCGCAGGCGCGGCACCAGCAACTGCCCGCCCTCGTTGTGGACGCTGGTGAAGCTGCCGGGGTGCACCGTCTCCAGCACGCTCAGCAGCAACCCCGCCGTCAGGCCCAGCATCAGATAGCCGGCGGCCGCCCCCATTAGCACCTGGCCATTCACCACCGTCTCCTGGCCCAGCAGGTGCACCAGCCGCAGGGTGCTCCAGGTCACGAACAACGACCACAGAACCAGCAAGGGCATGCCGGTTTTCGCGAACGAGAGCGGCGTCAGAAACCAGGTCGCCTGGGCCATCAGGGCGAGCACCCCCAGGGCGCGGTAGAGGCAGTCGCTCACCCGGCTGGTGGCAGGGAACGTGATCGGTTCACCCAGGTGCTTGATCAGCAGAACCACCATCAGGACCTGGCCGACGGTGCTCAGGTGGCGCAGCGGCTGCGGCAGCGTGTAGCTCACCATCAACAGCACGCAGACCAGAAAAAGCTGCAGGAAGAAGCGGTGCCGCCGGCCCAGCCGCGCCCGGGCATTGAGAACTCTGCTGCGGAGAGGGTCCAAGGCTCGATGCGGTACCCGTGAATTGTGGAGCCTCAGACCGTCAGTTCCAACGGCCCTCCCTGGGGACGTGCTTCCCAGCCCGCGGGATCCCAGGGCTCCATCAACGGCGCCAACGCCCGCAGCTCGGGGCCATCGCAGGGCGCCATCCAGGCCTGCTCAAGACCGTCCGGAATGATCACCGGCATCCGCTGGTGAATGGGCGCCAGCAGGGCGTTCGGGGCGGTGGTGAGCACGCAGCAGCTCTCCAGCTCGCTGCCATCAGCGCCGATCCAGCGCTCCCAGAGCCCCCCCAGCCAGAAGGGCGCGCCACCTTGGCGGCGGATCAGCCAGGGCCGCCGGCCCGCTCCCGCGCCACTCCATTCGTAGAAACCATCCGCCGGCAGCAGGCAGCGGCGGTGGCGCCAGGCGCCGCGGAAGCTGGGCTTCTGGTCCACGGTCTCGGCACGGGCATTGATCGACCTGTTGGCGCCGGCGGGATCCTTGACCCAGTCGGGCAGCAGACCCCAGAGCATCAGAGCCACCTCATCGCGGCCGTGCTCCTGGCGCAGGGCCAGCAGGGGTTCACCGGGGCGCACCTGAATCCTGGGGGCGTAGTGGTGGGCCAGCCCCGGCGGCAACGGAGCCCCCAGCCTCGGCGCCAACGTCGCCAGGGGCGTGGTCAGGCAGAAACGGCCGCACATCTCGATTCAACCGCAGCTGTGAACGTTCGGTTCTCTCACCCCGGCCCAGGTCCGAAGCGAAGGAACACCGACCTAGCTTGGTCAGGACGCGCACACAGCCCCGATGGCCATCCGCCAGGACGACAACAAGCCGAACCGGCGGCTCAGCATCATCAACCTGGTGCTGATCGGCTTTGGGGTGCTGTTGCTGTTCAGCAGCTTCTTGCCCAACCAGCAGGCCCAGGTGCCTCGGGTGCCCTACTCCCTGTTCATCAATCAGGTGGATGACGGAGCGGTCAAGCGCGCCTACATCACCCAGGACCAGATCCGCTACGAGCTGGCCAATCCCGGCGAAGGGGAAGCGCCGGTGCTGGCCACCACACCGATCTTCGACATGGAGCTGCCCCAGCGGCTGGAGGCCAAGGGGGTGGAATTCGCCGCCGCGCCACCCAAGCGCCCCAGCTTCTTCACCACCTTGCTGAGCTGGGTGGTGCCGCCCCTGATCTTCATCGTGGTGTTGCAGTTCTTCGCCCGCCGGGCCATGGGCGGTGCGGGTGGCGCCCAGGGAGCCCTGAGCTTCACCAAATCCAAGGCCAAGGTCTATGTGCCCGATGAGGAATCCCGGGTCACCTTCGCCGATGTGGCTGGTGTGGACGAGGCCAAGACCGAGCTCAACGAGATCGTCGATTTCCTCAAGACCCCCGAGCGCTACGCCGCCATCGGCGCCCGCATCCCCAAGGGTGTGTTGCTGGTGGGGCCTCCGGGCACGGGCAAGACCCTGCTGGCCAAGGCCGTGGCCGGTGAGGCGGAAGTGCCCTTCTTCATCATCTCCGGCTCTGAGTTCGTTGAACTTTTCGTGGGAGCCGGCGCCGCCCGCGTCCGTGATCTGTTCGAAGAGGCCAAGAAAAAAGCTCCCTGCATCATTTTCATCGACGAACTCGATGCGATCGGCAAGAGCCGCTCGGGCTCGATGGGCGTGGTGGGGGGCAATGACGAACGGGAGCAGACCCTCAACCAGCTGCTCACCGAGATGGACGGCTTCACCGGCCAGGACAAGCCGGTGATCGTGCTGGCGGCCACCAACCAGCCCGAAACCCTCGATGCCGCCCTGCTGCGGCCCGGCCGCTTCGACCGCCAGGTGCTGGTGGATCGCCCCGACCTCTCCGGCCGCAGGAAGATCCTCGACATCTACGCCAAGAAAGTGAAGCTGGCCGCCAGCATCGACATCGACAAGATCGCCCAGGCCACCAGTGGTTTCGCCGGCGCCGACCTGGCCAACCTGGTGAATGAGGCGGCCCTGCTGGCGGCCCGGGCCTACCGCACCGAAGTGGAGCAGGCCGACCTCAACGAGGCGATCGAGCGCGTGGTGGCGGGTCTGGAGAAGAAGAGCCGCGTGCTCCAGCCCGATGAGAAGAAAGTGGTGGCTTATCACGAAGTTGGCCACGCGATCGTCGGGCACCTGATGCCAGGCGGCAGCAAGGTGGCCAAGATTTCGATCGTGCCCCGGGGCATGAGCGCCCTGGGCTACACCCTGCAGTTGCCCACCGAGGAGCGCTTCTTGAATTCCAAGGAAGACCTCGAAGGCCAGATCGCCACCCTGCTGGGGGGCCGCAGCGCCGAAGAGGTCGTCTTCGGTGAGGTCACCACCGGTGCCTCCAATGACCTTCAACGGGCCACCGATATCGCCGAGCAGATGGTCGGCACTTACGGCATGAGCGACACGCTCGGTCCGCTGGCCTACGACAAGCAGGGCGGCAACCGCTTCCTCGGGGGCGGCAACAACCCCCGCCGCAGTGTCAGTGACGCGACCGCCCAGGCGATCGATCGCGAGGTGCGCGCCCTGGTGGACCGCGCCCACGACAGGGCCCTAGCGATTCTCCACGGCAACCGGGAGCTGCTCGAGACCATTGCCGGCAGGATCCTCGAAAAAGAGGTGATCGAGGGCGATGAGCTCAAGGGGTTGCTGGCCTCCAGCACCCTGCCCGAGGCGGCCGTTCTTGCTGAGCCTGTGGCCGTCGGCGCCTGAGGGAACACGATCAAGGGGCCTTGACGAAGGGGCCCCCGATCCCGGATAAGGGTTCTTTGAGATGGGGATATGAGCCCTCAGCTCGCCAGCGTTCTGCCCAGCCTCGCCGCCCTGCGCGGCCACGATCTCCTCTCGTCGGCCGATCTCAGCCGGGAGCAGACCTTTGCGTTGCTCCAGCTCGCCGCCGAACTCAAGAGCGGTGAGCGGTGCATTGATCTGCGCGGTAAGACGCTCGGACTGATCTTCACCAAGGCCTCCACCCGCACCCGGGTCAGCTTCACCGTGGCCATGGCCCGCCTGGGCGGCCAGACGGTGGACCTCAACCCGAGCGTCACCCAGGTGGGACGGGGTGAACCGGTGGCCGACACGGCCCGCGTGCTCAGCCGCTACATGGATGCCCTGGCCATCCGCACCTTCGCCCAAGACGAGCTGGCTGAGTACGCCCACTGGGCCACGATCCCGGTGATCAACGCCCTCACCGACCTGGAGCACCCCTGCCAGGCCCTGGCCGATCTGCTCACCGTGCAGGAGGCCTTCGGCGTCAGTGATGGCCAAGGGGGGCTCACCCTGGCCTACGTGGGCGACGGCAACAATGTCGCCCATTCGCTTCTGCTCACAGGCGCCCTGCTGGGGGTGAATGTGCGCATCGGTTGCCCGTCTGGTTTCGAGCCCGATCCAGCGCTGGTGGAGCGGGCCAGGGCCCTGGCGGGGGAGCGCAGCGCCATCGTGGTGACCCACGATCCCGTGGCGGCCGTGCGGGGCGCCCAGGCGCTCTACACCGATGTGTGGGCGTCGATGGGGCAGGAAGGGGAGCAGGCCCAGCGGGAGGCGGCCTTCCAGGGCTTCTGCCTGGATGAGGCGCTGCTGGCGGAGGCCGATGCCCGGGCGATCGTGCTCCACTGCCTGCCGGCGCACCGGGGGGAGGAGATCAGCGCCGGGGTGATCGAGGGCAGCGCCAGCCGGGTGTTCGATCAGGCCGAGAACCGGCTGCATGTGCAGCAGGCGCTACTGGCAGTGCTGCTGGGTGGCCTCTGAAGGGCCGCTGAAGAACCTCTGGCAGGCCGGCCGGCTGCAGGTGGACAGGGCAGATCCGGCCATGACTGGACAAAGGCCCGAAGCGGTGCGAGAAAGGGGCGACTGGTTCATCTGTATTGCCGGTGCCCACCCAGCACGCCCACCATCTCGCGCCTGACCTCAGGTCAGCCAGCAGACCTGACCTCAGGTCAGCCAGCAGAACTGACCTTGGCCGCCAGAGGGGCCAGGAGCTCACCAGCGCCCAGCGGGAGCTTTACGACTGGCTGGCGGAGTTCATCGGCCAGCACCGCCACAGCCCCTCGATCCGCCAGATGATGGAGGCCATGGGGCTGCGCTCACCGGCGCCGATCCAGAGCCGCCTGAGGCACCTGCAGCAGAAGGGCTGGATCACCTGGCAGGAGGGCCAGGCACGCACCATGCAGCTGCTGGGTGCCATGGCCCCGGGGATCCCTGTGCTGGGAACCGTGGCCGCCGGCGGCCTGGTGGAGCCCTACGACGACCTCCAGGAGCGGCTGGATCTGACGCCGGTGCTGGAAACCCGGGGACTGTTCGCGCTCACCGTGAACGGCGACAGCATGGTCGACGCCCACATCGACCATGGCGATGTGGTGCTGATGGAACCGGTGAGCGAGCCCAGCCGCATCAAGGCGGGCACGATCGTGAGCGCCCTGGTGCCGGGCAGCGGCACCACCCTCAAGCACTTCCACCGCGAGGGAGCCACGGTGCGGCTGGAGGCGGCCAACCCCGCCTACGAGCCGATCGTGCTGCCCGCCGACCAGGTGAGCATCCAAGGGAAGCTGGTGGCTGTGTGGCGCCAGGTCTGAGCACCCCATCGGGTAAGCTCACATCTGGCAAAACGCCGGGGCCCAAGGCACCTGCGCGGCGCCATCTGGGGCCATAGCTCAGCTGGTAGAGCACCTGCATGGCATGCAGGGGGTCAGCGGTTCGAATCCGCTTGGCTCCATTGATTTCGATCCCATTCAACCGGGTCCCTGGTCGCAGGGGTCCGGTTTTTTGTGGGCTCGGACCCCTCCCATCGAGCCGCTCCACGGGGGTCATCAGCCCAGCCGGGCCGAAGGCTCCCCGGCGTGACCCCAGCCAGCAGGCTCAGAGGCTCCGGGCAGACCAGCAGAATCAAGACCATGGATGTCCACGCCGATTTCGCCCAGCGGGTGGTGCTCGACACCACGGCTCTGCCCTGGACGCCCTCGCCGATGGCGGGGGTGGAGCGGCGGATGCTCGATCGCATCGGCGGCGAGCTGGCCCGGGCCACCTCGATCGTGCGCTATGCACCCGGCAGCCGTTTTGAGCGCCACAGCCATGGCGGCGGTGAGGAGATCCTGGTGCTGGAGGGCATCTTCTCCGACGAGGCGGGCGATTACCCGGCCGGCACCTACCTGCGCCACCCAGTCGGCTCAGGCCATGCTCCGTTCAGCGAGCAGGGCTGCACGATCCTGGTGAAGCTGCAGCAGATGCACCCAGCCGATCAGCAAGGCTTCGAGATCGATACGCGCATGGCCCCCTGGGTGCCGGGGCTGGTGGCGGGCCTTGAGGTGATGCCGCTGTCGGCCTTTGGCACTGAGCACGTGGCCCTGGTGCGCTGGGCGCCTGGCACGGTGTTTCATCCCCACGGCCATCCCGGCGGCGAGGAGATCCTGGTGCTGGAGGGTGTTTTCTCTGACGAGCACGGCAGCTACGGAGCGGGCAGCTGGCTGCGCAATCCCCACGGCAGCCAGCACCGGCCCTGGAGTGAGGCGGGCTGCACGATCTGGGTGAAGACCGGCCACCTGCCAGCGGCCTCAGGGCCGGCTGGCCCCGGGTGAGAATGGTGGGATGGAGCATCCCCTGCTGATTCTTGTGCCCTGGGCCGTCTTCGCTGGGGCCGTGGGCATGAAGGTCTGGCGGGTCTATTGGACATTGCAGAGGCGTTCTGACGACGCAGCCCTGCGTGTTGAGCGGTTCAGAGCGACCCTGGATCGGAACTGGGCGAAGGGGCGCCCGGCGGCGTGATGGAGCCGCTGAACTGGGGCTATGGGCAACTGGCTCTGGTAGCCCTGGCCTTTGGGGGTCTTCAGATCTGGTGGATCGGCAGCATTCTGCGGAAACGGGACCTGGCCCGACCCATGAGTAATGGGGAGTTCCTCAAGTCGCTGGAGCGCATCTGGTCAAAAGAGCCGCCGCCCTCTGACTGACGGTAGAGAAGCGGGAACGGGGGAACGGCCCAGGGTCCGCCGCGTCTGCCCTGATGAAGTGCGCTGACGAAGTGGGCCGAAATCAAGATGGATGCTAGGATTGTAAACATATTTAAAGCAACCATGTTCAGAGCCCTGTTCGGCTTTCTCTTTGCGGCGCTGACCTTCGTGCAGGTTCCCCAATGGGACAACGACTGGACCAAGTGCTCCGTCTCCGTGCCCGACACGGCCTGCCACTGGTATGTGGTGAATCCAGACAACACCTTCGGCAAGGGTTTCAGCTGGATTACAGCCCCCAAATTTGACTTTGAAGCGCTTCAGGATATCGCAGCTCAGCACGAACTTACGGTGGCGCAGGGCTATCAAACCACGGTTGAACTCATGAATGCCACCACAGACATCAAATACGGCGATAACTACTGATAAATCAACCAATTACTCCGCTCATTCAACCTCTGACTGGATTAATTAATACCATTTGAACACCCGGCGGCGCGTCATGCATGCCTGCTGCTCAGGATTGTTGATCGTTGGGCACGTCCGGCTGCGTTGATCGATTGCGGTTGTTGCGGCAGCGATCTGAGCAGTAGCGCACCTGGTCCCAGACGTCCTTCCACTTCTTGCGCCACTGGAAGGGTCTCCCGCAGACCGGGCAGACCTTGGTGGGGCGATCGGCGTGATGGGCCATCAGCGAAAGAGAGACATTCTCCAGCCGCTGTCCTGCCGCAGCTGGTCTGCCCGGGGCGTGCCTGGCACAGCAATCAGCCAAGGAACGGATCCAGGAAGCTCAGCGGCCTGGCCATGGTTGGTGAGAAGCCGAGGATGCCACGGTCGAGGTGGCAGAAGAGCACGGTGTCGTCGGCCTCCAGCAGGAAGGTGCCGCCCCGTTGGGTGAGGAAGTCGTCGCGGGGCACATAGGTGCGCCAGTGGCCCAGCACTTCGGCCATGTTGCGCAGCCGCACCGTGGCCAGCTCAAACGGGCGCTGGAACCCCGTACCGCCGGCCTTCGCAAAAAAGGAGCCCTTGATCGGCGGCAGGGGGCCCGCCTGGATCGTCTCGTCGTCGCCGATGCGCTGGGGCGCGCTGCGATCGCCGGTGTAACCGCGCAGCACCTCGGCCAGGGTGCCGGGGGAGCCGATGCCGGCGCACATCAACAACAGATTCGGCCAAGGCCCGCCGATTTGCTGCAATCCCCCGTAGAGCCCCAGGGCCCGATGCAGGTGGGGGTCGGGATCCACCAGGAGTCGTTCGAGCGGAAAGCCGGTGAACGCGCAGAAGCGCTGACGGCCTTGCTCGTCGCCGATGCCGATCGCCAGCACGTTGATGCCGGCAGCCTCCAGCTGCGGCAGCACAGGCGCAAGGGCCTGGGCGTATTCGAGGCTGTCGAAATCCCCCAGCTGGCTCAGCAGCACCACCAGCCGGCGGCGGCCCTTTCCCATCCCCTCCACCTCCGCCAGCCGCTCAAGCAGCGCAGCGGCTGCCATCGGCCTTGCCCCGGCGCCAGCAGGACCTGTGGTGGACTCGCCGGTGGACTCCGTATTGGACTCTGGGGTGGACACGGGGATCGCGGCGGTCATGGTGCGTCCATGCTGGCGCGGTGGCGGCGGCGATCCGACAGCCTGGAGATCACCCTGGAGAACCCTGGTTGCCCCCCGATCCCGCCACCATTCAGCCCTTGCCGATCACGCCAGCTGTGAGCGGCGTGCTCGAAACCCTCTCCTTCCTTCGTGATCCGGATTTCGCCCGCTCCCGCTTCGAGCGCTACGGCGATGTGTACGGCACCACCCTTCTGGGGCAGCGCACCGTGTTCATCCGGGGGGAGAAGGCGATCAACGACCTATTCGCCCAGGGCGATGCCGTCGAGGGCTGGTGGCCGGACAGTGTGCGCAAGCTGCTGGGGCCCCTGTCGCTGGCCAACCGCAACGGCGTCGATCACAAGGCCCGTCGTCGGGTGGTGGGCCAGCTGTTCGCTTCCTCTGCACTCAAGCGCTACAGCCCGGCGATCGTGGCGCTGGTCGATGCGCTCAGCGGGGAGCTGCTCGGCGGCGCATCGCCCGTGGCCCTGGTGCCCAAACTGAGACGCTTCGCCTTCAGCGTGATCGCCAGCACGGTGCTGGGGCTCGATCCCGTCGATCGCGAGGCCCTGTTCGTGGATTTCGAAACCTGGTGCCAGGGCCTCTTTTCCCTCCCCTACGCCCTGCCCGGCAGTCCTTACGCCAGGGCGCTTCAGGCCCGCCAACGGCTGCTGCGACGCCTGGGCGCCGTGCTTAAGAAGGCCCAGAGCGCCGCTGCCGCCGGAGCGCCCCTGGCCGCCGGCGGGCTCGATCTGCTGGCCGGTGGCCTCGATGAAGCCGGTCTTCCCCTGGGCGATGACGACGTGGCCGAGCAGCTGTTGCTGCTGCTGTTCGCCGGTTACGAAACCACCGCCTCTTCCCTGAGCTGCCTGCTGCTAAGCCTGCTGCAACATCCAGCCGAGCTGACCTGGCTGCAGCAGGAACTCGACGGCTTGCCCTGGCCTCCAGCGCCAGGGGAGGCCGTGACCGCCTTCGACGCGATCCGAGCCCCGCGTCTCGATGCGGTGGTGAAAGAAGTGATGCGGCTCACCCCGCCGGTGGGGGGCTTCTTCCGCCGCACCCGGGATCCGATCGCCCTGGCGGGTGTGCTGGTGCCGGCTGATCGGGTGGTGCAGGTGAGCATCACCGCCAGCCACCGGGATGGAAGCGGCAGCGAGGATCTGGAGGTGTTCCGGCCCCAGCGTCACCTGGCCGGCGAGCGCACCGTCACCCTGCTGCCCTACGGAGGTGGTGAACGGGTCTGCCTGGGCAAGGCGCTGGCCGAGCTGGAGATCCGCCTGCTGGCGGTGGGGCTGCTCAAACAGCTGAGCTTGGCGCTGGAGCCGGATCAGGACCTGACGCTCAGCCTCATCCCCAGCCCTTCGCCGAAGCAGGGCCTTCTGGTGCGCCCGCGGCGCCGTGCCAGCGCTGCCGATCGCGTGGGGGCGACGTGAGCGACGCCGGCGCCACCCGGCACATCCTGCTCACCGGGGGCAGCTCCGGCATCGGCCTGGAGGCAGCGGTCCTGCTGCTCCAGGCCGGTCACCGCCTCACCCTGCCCTGCCGGAATGCCGCCGCCGCCACGGGCCTGCGCCAGCGCCTGGGCGGCCAGCTCCAGACCCCCGTCTGTGATCTGGCCGATCTGAGCAGCCTCGAGCGCTGCGCTGAATCCCTGCTGGCGGCAGGCGAACCGATCGACACGTTGGTGCTCAACGCCGGCCTGCAATACAGCGGCGGGGCCGAGCCCCGCTGGTCAGCCCAGGGGTTTGAACTCACCATCGCGGTGAACCACCTGGCCCACCAGGCCCTGCTGCAGCGGCTGCTGCCCCTGCTGCTGCGGGGCACGGCACCGCGGCTGGTGGTCACGGCCTCGGAAGTGCATGACCCCAGCAGCGCCGGGGGGAAGGTGGGCCCAGCGGCCGGCCTGGGCGATCTGGCTGGGCTGCGCCAGGGGCCTGGGGCGCCGATGCTGGATGGCAGCGCCCGCTTCCATGCCGAGAAGGCCTACAAAGACAGCAAGCTTTGCAACCTGCTGATGGCGCGGGAGCTGGAGCGGCGGCTGCGGGAGCAAGGCACGCCCGTGCCGGTGCTCGCCTGGAGCCCGGGGCTGGTGATCCCGCGCAGTGATGGCGGCTTCTTCCGCTACAGCCGCCGCCAGAACCCCGTGGCTCAGGCTCTGTTCGCCCTGGTCGCCCGCGACCTGTTGCGGCTCACCGAAACGCCCCAGAGGGCTGGCGCCCTGCTGGCCGGTCTGGCCACCGCCTCAGAGCCGGCACCCATTGGCTTCCAGTACTGGAGCAACCGGGTGCTGGGCCCAGGCCGGCGGCGCTTCGAGGCCAGTGAACCCAGCGCCGAAGCCTGCTCAGACCAACTGGCCCGTCAGCTCTGGGATCTCAGCGCCCAGCAGCTGGCCCTGGCACCCGAGCAGGGCTTCGCTCAGCAGCAGGCCATCGACTGAATCCTTCGGCTGCCCCGAGGCCAGCCCGATCCGCCCGGCTGCGGCCTGGACGTCACATGCGTTTGCATTCCGCAATGATCTGTTACAATTCACTCATCTCAGCTAAGGCCCCCATGACCCAAGCCACCGCCACTGCCCCCACCTCGACTGCCCCCACCGCCCTTGATCGCGCCTCCATCCGCGGCGCCACCGTGACCACCGAAGACGGCGGCCGCCTGAACGCCTTCGCCACCGAGCCCCGCATGGAAGTGGTGAGTGCCGAGAGCGGCTGGGGCTTCCACGAGCGCGCCGAGAAGCTCAACGGCCGCATGGCCATGCTCGGCTTCATTGCCCTGCTGGCGACTGAATTGGCCATGGGCGGCGAAGCCTTCACCCGCGGTCTGCTGGGCCTCGGCTGAATCCTCTCCTCAACGTTCAAAACCAACCAATCAACCAATCACGGCCCAACGCCATGGAAGATTCCCTTTCCCTTACCAGAGCCTTTGCGGTTGAAGCTCACTCACGGGCGATCGACAGCTGCAACGAACTCGAAGACCTCCGCGAAGTGGCCAAATCACTGCTGAGGGCCTGGCAGCTTCAGGCCATGTTCAGCGAGATGTACGGAGCGCAGGCGCTCGGAATCCAGCGCCCCTGAACGCTGAGATGGGGCTGGCTGTCAGCGGCCACCCAAGAGATCACTGAGCTGTCGGTGGGGCTCTTTATCTTTCGGCTGGATATCTAGATCCTTCACTTTGACAGCAGCGGGCAGGCTCAACTCGTTGATTATCTGATCGATGATTGATCAGGATTTGCAGCCCTTCCCCTTCCTGCCCTAGGCAACCACTTCCAGCCAAGTTGCTTGCCGTGAGCTCTCGAAGTGAGGATTTTTACCAGTGGGCACCCGTGGTTTTGGCGACTTGGTCAGCTTGGAGCGGTGATCGGAGCTGATTCAACGGTGAAAGCAAAACCCTGGCGGGCCAGCAGCCTCTACAGGTGTGAATGAAGAATCGTTCCAACGACCTTCGATCGAACCCAGGCGTGGCTGGTACGGTTTCTTCATCGCTCGCACCGATCAATCCATGGACCAAGAAGACACCAAAACCCCCACGGCCCTTGATCGCGCCACCATCCGGGGCGCCACCGTCACCACCGAGGACGGCGGTCGCCTCAATGCCTTCGCCACCGAACCGCGCATGGAAGTGGTGAGTGCAGATCGTGGCTGGGGTTTTCACGAACGCGCCGAGAAGCTCAACGGCCGCCTCGCCATGCTCGGCTTCATCGCCCTGCTGATCACCGAATACGCCCGAGGCGGCGAGGCCTTCACCCGCAGCATCCTGGGACTTGGCTGATCCGATTTCCAGGCCGGGTCCAACGGGCTCTGGGCCTGGCGGGATTGCCGCCATGAATGCTGTTATCACGCCGCCGCTCACCGAGGCGACGCTCAAGGCCCTGTTCACCAAGCCCTATGGGGCTCCGGGGCCCAGCGCGGAGCAATGGCGGGCCATCTACGACGAGTCGGTCCATTTCCAGGACCCAACCCAGGAGAAGCGCGGCATCGAGGCCTACATCGCTGCCCAGGAGGGACTGATGCGCCGCTGCGATGACGTCTTCCTGGCCCCCGGTGCCGTGGCGCTCAGCGGCGAAACGGCCTTCGTGGAGTGGACGATGGGCCTGAAGATCAAGGGGATCGAGTTCATCTATCCCGGCACCACCCGCCTCCGCATCGGTGAGGGCGGCAAGATCGTCGAGCATCGCGACTATTTCGATTTCGTTGGTCCCACCTTTGAACCGGTGCCGGTGGTGGGTGGCTTCGTGCGCTGGCTGTACCGGCGGTTCGTGGCTTGATGAAGGCGGCAGGAGCGGTTCCTCCCATCACCTGCAACACAACTTCATCACCAAGTGTGTTTGTTGTTCTCCACATCCGGCCTGCCAACGGCACCGTTGAGCAAGCATTGTCGGTCAATCGAAGAGTCGGGAGGTTCCAATCTTGCTGCACACCATCCCCTTGCTCGCCGCCACCTGTCTGCTGGGATTCGCGGTGCTGCAATTTCTGTTCAGCTCCGGTTCATAGCCAACATCGTTGGCCTGAGGCCCAAACCGTTGGGTGATGAACGGTTTTGTGTGGTTTTGTCTCAAGCAGTGGATCCGATTGCGTTATCCCTCGGCTCCTTCGATTCGCTCTGACGAGCTACAACGAGCACTGGCGATTCAGCGGCCTGGCGACTGGGTGATTCTCGACGCCCGCACGGCTGCTGAATTCAATGTCAGCCACCTCCCAGGCGCGGTACTCCTCGCGGATGGGGGAGAGCTCCTGGGCCTCGCCCCCTCGAAGGAAGCAAGCCTGGAGCAGCCGATCGTGGTCTGCTGTTCGGTGGGGTTGCGCAGCGCCGCCGTGGTGAACGAGCTTCAGCAGCGGGGCTTTCGCAGGGCCGTGAATCTCGAGGGAGGGCTGTTTGAATGGGTCAACCACGGGCATCAACTGGTGCAGGGGGGCCGACCCACCACTGAGGTGCATCCGTTCCATCGCTTCTGGGGTCTGCTCCTGAAGCCACGCCGATGAACGGCAGCCCCTCAGAGCCCTCATCAGCTCTCAATCGGGCGGCCCAAGCCTGAGGGGTCCTGGCATGGCGCCGCTGTCGATCATCATTCCCACCTTGAACGAGGCCGCGAGCCTGGGCCGCACCCTGGCAACTGTGCGTGCCCTCGATCCACCGGCGCTCGAGGTGCTGGTGGTGGATGGCGGCAGCGACGACGCCACCCTGGCGATCGCCAGCGCGGCGGGCGTGTCGGTCTGCCCCTGGGCAACGGCGGGCCGGGCGATCCAGATGAATGAAGGCGCCCGCCAGGCGCGCGGCGACCTGCTCTGCTTTCTGCATGCCGACACCCTCGTGCCCTGTGATCTGGTGGCGATGGCGGAGCGGGTGCTGGCGGACCGGACAACGGCCGGGGCGGGCTTCGTGTCGCTGATGCGTGGCGACGCCACCACCCGCTGGGGGATTTCGGCCCTGAACCTGCTCAAGACCCATCTGGCGCCCCTGCTGTTTCGCCCCCACCTGTATCTGCGCGGGCTGCGCCTGCTGTTCGGCGATCAGGTGATGATCTGCCGCCGCCAGACCTTCTGGGAGGTCGGTGGCTTCAACGAAACCCTGCCGCTCCTGGAGGACGGTGATCTCTGTCTGCGGCTGGTGCAGCGGGGCCGCCTCCGGCTGATCAACCGGGTGGTGATCAGTTCCGACCGGCGGGTGCAGCGCTGGGGAGCGGCCAAGGCCGCTGCGATCTATCTCTCGATCGGCGTGCTCTGGGGTCTGGGGATGCCACCGGCGCGCCTGAAGCGCTTCTACGAGGACATCCGCTGATTCAGGCTCCAGTCGTAGGTCATAAAGGCGATTCGGGGTTCATGAACCGGTGGCGATAGGCCGCGCAGGTGGGGAAGGATGTAGGCGGGCAGCGACGGGGCCACCGCCAGGAAATCAGCCTCGTACCACTTGAAAATCTTGCTGCAATACAGAACGCCCCCCTCAGGATCGAATCGCACCTTGGCGGGGTTGTTGATGAAGCGGATCATGTCCTCCTCCAGTTGCTCCTCCACCCGCTCCGGTGTGTAGGCCTCGGAGCGCAGCAGCGGACAACCCACGGAGGCGCAGACGATCGCGAAGTGAAGCCGGGGATCACCGCTGAGCTGGCGCAGCATCCTGTTCTCGATCTGCGCCAGGCTGAAACGATCACGGCCGAGGCGATACACGCGCCGCTGGAAGAAGCGCAGGAAAGCGATCCAGTTCGGCAGGCCCATCAGGGTCGGGCGGATCGAGCGGATCGGATAGGCCGACAGCACCGCCTCGATGGTGAAGGCGTTGTAGAGGTTGATCCAGTGGGCGAGGTGATCCTCACGGCCGTGGGTCTCGGCGGATTGCTGGGCCAGCCAGCGGGCGAGGGTCTGGGGGTCGTGGGTGCTCCAGGCCTGGTAATCCACCCGGCCGGCCCGGTCCACGTAGTGGTGGAGGAGCTGATCCCAGGTGAGGAGGTCGTTCATCGCTCGGCAGGGGTGGTGGAGTGAACCAGTTGGCTGCGGGGCCACCGAAGAGGCAACACTTCTTTCCTTGTTCGACGTGGCGGTGAGGTCCGTGAGCGCTGAGGAGGCGTACTGCCGGTTGATCGAAGTAGGGCTCAGAGATGGAAGAGCCAACCATCCCTTCCTGTTTCCCTGAGCCCCAGGGAATGTTGGCAGAGTGACGGCCGTCAGCTACTGCTCATCAATCGCCTAGCGGTGAGCCGGGCGAGGCCGACAAGCTTTGACCCAGCAGGCGCCGAGGGGGCTGAAACTCCTGTTCACCCCAGTGGGGATGGTGCTGACAGGCAGATCGATTTGCCGTCGTGACACCATGGTCTAACAGCTTGAGGAATGAATCAGCTCGCGGGCGGCCTCACCTGAATTCGTTGAGGCAAGAGGTCTGCGATCAACCGTGGTAGGGCTCAAGATCGCCCGGTCGGCGCAACATCTTGTCCACCTCGTCGAGGTGAAGTTCCTCCAGCACGATCATCTCCCTTGCATACTCCTCCATCAGCACGGAATGTTCTTCGGCAAGGGAGAGTAGCTCGTAATAGGCCTTGAGTGCCTCTTTTTCGTGCTCCATGCTCTCTCTCAGGATGTCGCCGATGTCGTGCTTCTGGGTCTCCAGCAGTGAACCGATCTGAAGGGATGGATGCCCTCCCAGCAGCGTCACCATCTCACCGGCCTTGTGGGCATGAACCAGTCCCTCCTCCGCGTTGCCCTTGAGCCAGGACACAATCGGAATGCGGTTGTAGCCGTACACCATCAGGGCGTAATGGGTGTATTTCACCACCCCAGCCAGTTCAAGCTCCAGGATGTGATTAAGCGCATGAATCATCGACGCCTTCACCGTGGCTTCGATCGTCTGCATGGTTCGTTCTCCCTTTTGATCTGATGCAATCCTCACTTCACCCTACGTGGCACCCAGGGCCCTCCAAGCGTGCGCTGCACAGCACAGCCGCTCGCCCCGGCCAAGCCGCAGAGACGGCTCATCAAAAGAAGAAACGGGTCTTCAGGACGTCGGCGTGATGCCTGCGTTCCTTCATCTCCACCACTTCCACCAGGGCCTTCGGGTCGGCTTGTTATGGCTGCCGTCGCACAGGGGAAAGCGGCGGGAGCGGCCGCAACCGCACACCTGCACGGTGCCCGGCTCCGCCAGCAGAACCTCACGGGCGATCAGGCCGGTGCCGAGGTGGGCGCCGTCGCAGATCCAGCCCCGGCGGCTGCGGCCGCAGCTGCACAGAAACGTGCGGCCCGCGGGCAACTCCAGGGCCTGGGGGCCTGGGGCGGAGGAATCGGGCTCTGGATTCACCTCAGGGCCCTGTGATCAACGCCGGATCACAGTCTTCCAGAGGCAGATCCCGTCGGGCACGCGGGTGATGCTGGGCAGCCCTCATATGGCGCTCAAGGCCACGGTGTGCTCCGAGAGATGGTGCAGCGGCGTCTGGCGGGATCGGCCTTCGCTGAGAGCTGGTATGGCACCCCGGCGGTGGTGGAGCATTGGTGGGCGCTGGCTGAGGGAGCCCCTCAGCGCTGCAGCCACCAGCGCAGCAGCGACAGGGCAAGGATCAGGCCGATGCCGGCGTTCCAGATCAGCGAGGGCCGCTCGGACAGTCGCCGCAGCCAGGGTGGCAGGCGCCCCTGCCAACGCTGAAGCAGCAAGGTGGCGATCAACAACAGGGCCACCGGTAGTCCAACGGCCAGCACCAGATCCCGCGCCACGCCCCCTCCGCTCAGGCCATCAATCACCGTATCAACCGCCCGCCAGCCATCAGTAGGCATCAGCCAAGCCATGGCGACCTTCCAAGACATCGCCCTGACCTCCCAGGGCCGGCGCGATCACGTGGGCAGGCGCAGAAAACGATCCAACGGCTTCAAGAGCCTTTACAATTACTTCAAGTTTCGCAACTTCTTTTCCCCCATGGCCCCCGATTCCCCTGCTCCCCGCTTCGGTTTCGTTGCCTTCGCCGAAACCTGGAATGGCCGTCTGGCCATGCTGGGCTTCGTGATCGGGCTCGGCACCGAGCTCCTCACCGGCCAGAGCATCCTGGCCCAGATCGGTCTCGGCTGATCCAACCTGGCCGATGCTGCAGCGGTAACGCCTCAGGACCATGGAGCATGCACTCGTTTTCGTCCTGGCACCCCAGGACTCCCTGCCGGGTGACGAGGTCACCTGGGACGACCTCCTGGCGGCTCAACTCCAGGGCGTCGGCAGTGGTTCGGCCCTGCGGATGTTCCGGGTTCCTGCGGATGTCGATCACAGCCTCGAGGCCCTGGTGGGTTCGGGCCATGCCAACGCCAGTGGAGACGATCCCTTCCTCCCATTGGTTCCGGCGCCAGAACCAGGGGTTTCAGAGCAGCGTCGCCTGATCTGCGATGCCTTGATTCCGCACCTCGACACCACAGCTCTGTGGCTTGGGGCCTACGAACTCCGGGGATCGGCCTGGACTGATCCGAGCCCTGAACAATCGCCTCGAATCGAGATCGAGGAGATCTCCTGCCTCGATCAGGTTTCCTTAGGGGAAATCGCCCACGAAACCTGCTGGTTCTATCCCACCGAGAACGGCGACTATCTCTGCTGGGAGAACCAGCGAAAACTTGAACTCAAGCCCGGCTATCCGGTCGAGGCCCATCAGGGGCAACAACCGATCGTCTACGACCGGGGAGACATGCGCTTGCTCTGGTCACTCATGGCCAATGATCAGGAGCTCACCTGCGTGGGACTCACATACCAGCGACGCCGGATTGAATGGCCGATCGCGTTGGCCGAGCCTGAACGATCCGTCACCTGGACCTCCTTCAGCGTGGATGACATGGGCGAGGAAAGCTATCGGGAACGATCGAGCTTCACCGTGTGCCCAGAAGGCAAGCCTTGACTCAGGAGGGAAGCTCGTAAAGCTGCTCAAGCCGCTCGCGGCCGAGGTCGACATAGAGCACTTCCTCCCCGGGAGCGGGGGCTTCGGGGTGGCGTTGACGGGGGCTGGGGGGGCTGGAGGCAGCGCGAAGGTTCTGGGTCATCAAGGCGAAGGCGCCCCCAGCGATCACCGCAAAACTGAACATGTAAACGATGGGAAACAGGGCGTCGAGCATGGGGAACGGTCTTTTGATCAGCCTAATGTAACGGATTGTGAACCGTGACCCCGGGCGGCCCTGGGCCCTGGGTTAAGGCGCTGGCTTTTCAGCAACCACGGCGAAGAACGGATCCCCGTGCCCCCCAAGCCAGCCCAACGGGCCCTCGGCCCGGGTGGCTTCGGCGATCAGCTGGGGGGAAGGCCAGCCCTGCGCCTGGAGCACCCGGCTCACGTAGGCCAGGTGATCCCGATCGCTGCCATCGGTCCACACTCGCGGGGCCTTCTGGGCGAACATCCGGTTGGAGAAGGCCACGATCGCCTGTCCGCCGGGGCCCACGATCCGCAGCAGCTCGGCGGCCAGATGTTCGGGCTGCTGCAGGTACTGCCAGCCGGCCACGATCAACACAGCGTCCACGCTGGAATCCTCCAGGGGCAGCCGTTGGCTGAGGTTGAGGTTTTGCACCCAATGGCGATCCAGACGTGGGTTGGCCGCCAGTTCGGCTGGGTTGAGCCCATGGCCAATCACCTCCTGGTAGCTGATGTCCTCCGGCAGGTGGCTCACCCAGCTGCTCATCAGATCGAGCACCACGGCACCTGGTGGAATCCTCTCCCGGTAGAGGGCCGTGAGCCGCTGGCGGAAGGCACCGTCAAGGTGATGGACGAAGCGGGGCTCGGCATAGAAGTCGGCATCGTCGGAGCCGTCCAGCTTGCGGCGCTCCGACTCACCCAGCACAAGGACCACCATCACCGCCTGCGATCAGATCTCAGGGCCATGGTGGCGAGTCAACGGGGCCCTCGGTGACGATCGTGGCAACAGCCGGCCCTGGCCCCCTTTGGGGTGGCCCATCAGGGCACCTGGGCGCTGAACAGGGCGGCAGCGGAGCGATCAACGTCCCATCACCGACCGGTTTCATCGACGATCCCAACCCCGTCTGCGACCGGGTGGGCGCGCTCGCCGTGGGCATGGGCCCGCACCAACAGCGCCCGCACCAGCAGTGCCCCCGCCAGCAGCAGCAGCAGCGGAGCGTCACCCCAGCGGTCGTAGGGGGTGAGGCCGCCCAGGGGCTGCAGCTCCATCACGCCGGTGCGGGCACGGCCGGGGGCCAGGCGCGAGCGCACCCGGCCCTGGGCATCCACCACCAGCGAGGGGCCGGTGTTGGCCGAGCTCACCAGCCAGCGGCCGGTTTCGATCGCCCGCAGGCGGGCGAGGGCCACGAACTGCTCCTGCAGCTGGGCGGGGTAGGGATCGAGGTTGGCGCTGGCCAGGAGCCAGCCGGCTCCGCCGCGCACGGCGCCGGCCAGGGCGGCCCCATCGCTGAGCTCGTAGCAGATGGCCACCCCAACCGCCCCCACGGGGCCATTGCCCTGAGCCGCCAGCAGCCGCGAGGGGGACCCCGGCGTCACGCCGCCCACGGCCGAAAGCCCCGCCCAACGCCACCACTCAGCGAACGGCACCCACTCCCCCAGGGGCACCAGGCGGTGCTTGTCGACCCAGTGCTCGGGCAGCGACTCGCCCGGGGAAAAGCGCAGCAGGCTGCTGCGCAGCTGCTCGCCGGCGTAGCGGAAGCCCCCGCCCAGCACCACCGAACCGGCCGGGAGCGGCAGGGTTTCTCCGGGGGGCAGGGCCCCCTCCGGCAACAGCAACGCATCGGCGCGGCGCTGGCCGGCCTCCCGCTGGGCCATGGCCAGCAGATCGAGCAGTCGCTGCTGCTGAGTGACCCGAAATTTTTCGCGAGTGGGGATCGCCGGCTGCAGCACCAGAAGCCGCAGCGGCGGCAGGGCCTCACCCGCCGCCTGAGCCGTGCCCGCCCCCCCGGCACGGGCAAGCGCCAGCGCCCCGGCCAGGTGGAGCGCCAGCACCAGGGCCCCCAGCAGCGCCCAACGCCGCCGGGCTGGGCCCTGCCGCACCAGGGCCCGCGCCAGGGCCCAACCGATCAGCAGCTGGGCGCTCGCCACCAGGGCACTCCCCCCCAGGGCCGCCAGCCCCGCCAGGGCCGGATCCCCCGGCAGCGCCGCTCCCCCCAGGCCCATCCAGAACAGGGGCCCTTTCGCCAACAGTGTCTCGGCCAGCCCCCAGAGCAGCGCGCCGATCAGGGCCGTGCTGAGGCGCTCGATCCCCAGCCGCCCCACCAACAGCCTCCAGAGGCCCACCAGCAGCCCCCCCAGCAGGCCAAGGGCGATCCACAATCCCGTCACGAGTGGCAGGCTCAGGGGCCCCGGCACCCCCACCCAGTCGAGCGGGTGCAACCACAGCAGCCAGCGGTGGGAGGCCAGCACCGCCCCCAGGCCCCAGAGGAACCCCAGCAGGAAAGGCCGCGGGCGATGGCCCTGGGGTGCGACCCACAGGCGCACCAGCGCCAGCCAGAGCAGCGGCGGAAACCCCACCGGCGGCAGGGCCACACCGGCCAGCAACCCTGCCCCCAGGGCGGTGAGCCACCACACGTGCCGGTCATTGCCCATCGCCAGGGAGGGTAGGAAGCGTCAGGGTCGAAAGGGCATCTGTCCCCTTCAACCACCCACCCAACGGCCATGGATCGCGACAACGTTCTCCAGCAACTGCTGCTGCGGGGCCTGGGAACCACCTCCCTGGTGGCGGATCGCCTGCGGCAGGTCACCCAGGACTGGGTCAGCAGCGGACGGCTGGACCCCTCCCAGGCCGCCACCCTGGTGGACGCGGTGCTCACGGGGCTGCGGGGGGAGGACCCGGAGGTGCAGAAGCAGGTGGAGCGCGACCTGGAGCGCAACCTCGATCACTTCCTTCAGGACGTCGGTCTGGCTCGCCAGAAGGAAGTCGATGAGCTGCGGGGCCGCATCGACCGCCTGGAGCAACTCCTGCGCAGCCGCCCGGAGCTGCGCGAGATCCCCGATTGATCGGCTGCCCTGAGCTGACTGGCAGAATCGGGCCCTCCTGCAACGGGCCCTGGCCATGCGCGACATCCTGATCAGTTCCGGCGTCTGCATGGTCTGCCTGCTGCTCGCCTTGGTGAGCCAGCTGGTGGCCCCCACGACGGTCAACGCCAGCGCCATCAACCCTGGTGCCCTCGGGAGTGGTGATCTCCAGCAGGCCGTCGTCCGCAGCTCCACGGCCCAGGCCAGCGGCGGCGCCCCGGCCAGCCCAGCACAACCGGCCCTGGGGAGCTTCGAGCTCGACCCCAACGACCCCAACCCCACCCTGTTCACCATGGCCACTGAACCCAGCTCCAGCCCCGAGAACGCAGCCGAGCTCGCCCAGGCCGGTGCCCTCGGCGGCGACCTCACCGCCGCCAAGGAGCGCGTCACCCCCAGCGGCCTGCGGATCACCGATCTGGTCGTGGGCAGCGGCGCCGAAGCGGTCTCCGGCCAGACCGTGCTGGTGAACTACCGGGGCACCCTGCCCGATGGCAGGGAGTTCGACAGCAGCTACAGCCGCAACCAACCGTTCAGCTTTCCCCTCGGCGGTGGCCGGGTGATCCAGGGCTGGGACGAGGGTGTGGCCGGCATGAAGGTGGGCGGCAAGCGCAAACTCGTGATCCCCCCCGATCTGGCCTACGGCGAGCGCGGCGCCGGCGGCGTGATCCCCCCCAACGCCACCTTGATCTTCGAAGTGGAGCTGGTGCGCGTCGGCGGCTGATCCCCTCCGGGGTCACCCGGGAGCGGCCAACGCCGTCGTTACAGTGGCCTCTCAATCTGGAACAGCTCCGATTTCATGGCTCACACGCTGCCCGCGCTGCCCTACGACCTCGACGCGCTCGAGCCCCACATCTCCCGCCAGACGCTGGAGTTTCACCACGGCAAGCACCACGCCACCTACGTCAACAACCTCAACAACCTCGTGGTCGGCACCGATTTGGAGGCCAAGAGCCTGGAGGAGGTGATCCTTGCCGTGGCCGGGGATGCCGCCAAGGCGGGCGTCTTCAACAATGCTGCCCAGGTCTGGAACCACAGCTTCTACTGGCAAAGCATCAAGCCCGGCGGCGGCGGTGCGCCCACAGGCGCCCTGGCCGAAAAGATCAACGCTGATTTCGGCAGCTTCGAGGCCTTCGTGGAGGCCTTCAAGGCCGCGGGTGCCACCCAGTTCGGCAGCGGCTGGGCCTGGTTGGTGCTCGATGGCGGCACCCTCAAGGTCACCAAGACCGCCAACGCCGACCTGCCCCTGGCCCACGGCCAGAAGGCCCTGCTGACCATGGATGTCTGGGAGCACGCCTACTACCTCGACTACCAGAACCGCCGTCCCGACTACATGGCCACCTTCCTCGACAAGCTGGTGAACTGGGATTTCGTGGCCGCCAACCTGGCCGCCGCCTGATCCATCCCTGATCGCTACCCCTCGGCCCCCGGAGACCCCGGGGGCTTTTTCATGGCCTCACGGCCTGGCCACCGGCAGCACCGCCTGCGGCGGAATCCACATCGCATCGCCGTAGGAGAAGAAGCGGTAGCCCTGGGCGATCGCCTCGCCGTAGAGCGCCAGCAGCCGCTCGCGGCCCAGCAGCGCACTGACCAGAAGCAACAGCGACGAGCGCGGCAGGTGGAAGTTGGTGAGCAAGCCCTGCACCACCTGGAAGCGGAACCCCGGCTGAATCACCAGGTTCACCGGGCCCATGAACGGCACCAGGGTGCCCCCGTGCAGGGCGGCCACCCCCTCCAGGGCGCGCACGCTGGTGGTGCCGATCGCGATCAGCCGCCCGCCTTGGGCGCGGCAGCGCTCCACAGCGTCCACCAGCTCGGGGCGCAGCTCCACCCACTCGCTGTGCAACTCCAAATCGGTGAGGTCCTCCTGCTCCACGGGCCGAAACGTGCCCAGCCCCACATGCAGGGTGAGCCGCGCGATCGTCACCCCCTTCGCCGCCAGGGCCGCCAGCAGCTCATCGCTGAGGTGCAGGCCGGCGGTGGGGGCCGCCACCGCCCCGGGCCGCGCGGCGTAACGGGTCTGGTAGCGGGTCTGGTCTGCGGCGTCGTGCTCGTGGATGTAGGGGGGCAGCGGCATGGTGCCGTAGCGCTCCAGCAGCCCTTCGATCCGCTCGGCGCTGGTGCACTCCGGCGGAAAGCGGACCACCCGGCCGCCACTGGCCTCGTCCACCGCCACCACCGGCAGCTCCAGGGGGGGCTGGCCGGCGGCCTCCAGCTGCAACACCTCCCCGGGGCGCAGGCGCTTGGCGGGGCGGGCCAGGCAGAGCCAGCAGCTATCCTCCCCCTCGCCGATGCTCCGCTGGTGCCAGGGCTGCAGCACCAGCAGCTCCACCACCCCGCCGCTGGCACGCCGGGCGCTGAGGCGGGCCTGGAGCACCCGCGTGTCGTTGACCACCAGCAGATCGCCGGGCTCCAGCTCGTGCTGCAGGTCCCAGACCGTGAGCCCCCGGGCCAGGGGCCCGCTGGAGCCGATCGGCTCCACCGCCAGCAGGCGGGCGGCATGGCGGGGTTCCACCGGCCGCTGGGCGATGGCGCTCTCCGGCAGCTCGAACCCATAACTCGACAGGCTCAGGTCCGCCGCGAGCGAGTCACCCGGGCCCATGGCGCTCAGAGGGCCAGGCTTTCAGGGTTGGTCTCGATCAGGCGGGCCAGATCCTGGAGGAAGGCGGCGGCGTGGGTGCCGTAGATCACCCGGTGGTCGGCGGTGAGGTTCACCTGCATCTGCCGGCGCACGGCAATCGAGCCGTCCTTGAGCGCCACCACCACGGGCCGCGAGGCGGCCACCGCCAGGATCGCGCCGGTGCCGGGGGGGAGGATCGCATCGAAGCGATCGACCCCGAACATGCCGAGGTTGGAGAGCGTGAAGCTACCGGTGCTGTATTCGTCGGGCTTGAGCTGCTTGGTGCGCGCCCGGGCCACCAGGTCGGCCCAGTTGCGCGAGAGGGCATAGAGATCGGTGCGATCGGCGGCCGCCAGCACCGGTGTCACCAGGCCGCCGTCGTCCATGGCCACAGCCACGGCCACGTTGATGGCCGCCGGATAGGCCATGCCCGTGGGGCTGTTGGCGGCATTGAGCTGGGGGTGGCGGGCGAGGGTGAGCGCCACCGCCTTGGCCAGCAGGGCGGTCATCGTGACGCCCTTGGGTTTCACCTGCTTATAAAAAGCGTCGAGCTTGTCGGTGGTGATCGTGTAGCCCACCCGGAAGGTGGGGGCCTCGAGGCTGGCCAGCATCGAGCGGTTGACCGCCTGCTGCAGGGTGTTGAAGGCCACCGTCTCGCCGGGGGCGCCGAAGCTCTGGCCGGCCGGGGCCGGGGCTGTTGCGGCGCCGTTGGAGCCGGGAGCGCCCGGGGGCGCCAGCGCGGCGGGGGCGGTGCCTTCCGCCACCCGGGGCACGCTCACGGCCCGCCCAGCAGCCAGCTCAACGTCTTCAGCCTGAACACGGCCGCCGGGGCCGCTGCCGCGCAGACCCGCCAGGGCCACCCCCAGCTGGGAGGCGAGCTTCCGGGCCCGGGGGGTGGCCACCAGACGGCCGTCACCATTGGCGGGCGCCGGCACGGCAGGGGTGACCACAGGGGCAGGGGCTGCCACGGCCACAGGCGCTGCAACGGAGGCCGGGGCTGGCGCTGCGGCCAAAGGAGCGGGCACGGCAGCGGCGGGAGCAGTCGGCGCTGCGGGAGCGGCCGCCATGGGGGCGGCGGGCGCCGAGGCCGCCACCGCCGCGATCTCGGCCTCGGTTTCGACGATCAAGCCGATGGTCTCGCCCACGGGCGCGGTGCCGCCGGCGGGCAGCAGCACAGTGGCCAGAAAGCCCTCCTCAAACGACTCGACATCCATGTCGGCCTTGTCGGATTCGACCACCAGCACCGATTCACCCCGGGCCACCGGGTCGCCGGGCTTCTTCAGCCACTCCACGATCTTGCCCTCCGTCATCGTGGAGCTGAGGGCGGGCATGAAGATTTCGTGGGTCGCCAAAGTCTTTGTCCTTACTGGTGTTTGAAGGGACGTTCCAACCGTTGTTCCAACCTTTCACCAACGGCAAAAGGTGGTTCACAGCAGAAGATTGATTGATTTTATGACGGGACCAGGTGCCCGTGAAGCCCCAAAAGCCGATTGAAGGGTGCCACCTACTCAGACCATCAAGAGCGTTCCTGATCTGACAGACCGAATTCCAACGCACCTCATACGATTAGCGGATGGGGGTCAGAGATGCCACAGATGAAGCGACACATGAACCTGAGAGGTCAAAACCTACTTTTCCGCTGCCTTGAGACTGGTTTAATCACCACCGCCCCTGCACTTACCCGCTACCAAAAGGGGCGAGGCAACGATCCCTTAAGGCGAGAGTTTGTAGAAGAGAGACCCTCCAACTGGGTCAAGGGGATACCGACAACTATCTGTGAGCACTGCGGGAAGGTGATCAAGGGAAACCCGTGGGGGTTCCAACAACGCCAGCAGACCAAGCGATGTCTGAGGTCTCAGGAATCCAGAGCGGCGTAAATCCCCAGATCGTCTTCGCAGTCTTGTAGCAACGCCTGGAAGCCTTCCAGCAAAACCCTCACCCGTGGGGATTTCTCTGGATGCGCCGATGCCTCCAGGGCAAGTGCAGTTACGCCTGTGCCTATGGCGTCGAGGGTAAGCAGGGTGTCATGCAGCAGTTCCAGTGTGATCGCCGATGTGGTGAGAGGTGCCATGGGTTCGGGAAGAGCACTACCCCCTAAGTATTCCCACGGGCGGACAGGAGGCAGGAAACAGGGGTCTGATCGGGCAAAAACCAGTCGGAAACGGCAAAATGGGTAGATACCGTCAGTGACCCTTGAGCGACTCAGCAAGCTTTGCGACTGATCTGAGCGAAGAGGACGACCTAGAAGACGACCTGGGGGATCTGCTGCTGGAGGTGCTTCCAGGGGACGGCAGCACGATTGGGAACCTTTCAGCAAGAGAAGCACTGGGTCGGGCAGCGGAGCGCCAGATAGATGAAGAGGAATACACAACAGTCAAAGACCGCTTGGTGGGTCTGGGTCTGATCCTCAAAGGACAAGGGAGAGGAGGAACCATTCGCCTTGCAGAAGGCATTGAGGGCGGTGGTCGTTATGAGGCATCCGCTGCTCCCAGTGGCAACGGTCGAGGCAAAGCGAAGAAGGAAACACCCGCCAAGGATTTCAAAGCAGTGCTCTGGGCGAGTGCCGACAAACTGCGGGCACAGATGGATGCGGCGGAATACAAGCATTTGGTTCTGGGGCTGATCTTCCTCAAATACATCTCAGACACCTTTGTCGAGCAGCAGCAAAAGGTGCTGGTGATGGTGAGCGACCCAGAATCGGACAACTACGTAGGAGACGACCCAGCAGAGCAGCAAGCATCACTGGAGGATCGCGACTACTACACCCAAGAAAACGTGTTCTGGGTGCCTGCTGATGCTCGCTGGGAATCACTACGAGCAAAGGCAAAGCAACCTGAGATCGGGCAACTGATCGACAAGGCACTGGTCGCCATCGAGAACGAGAACCCAACACTGCGGGGCAAGTTAGATAAGCGATTTGGTGCCGCTCAACTAGAACCAGGACGCATGGGCGAACTGGTGGATCTGATCTCCACCATCGGTTTTGGAGATAGCAAGAAATCAGGAGACATACTGGGAGAGGTCTACTCTTACTTTCTTGGTCTGTTTGCACTCGCAGAAGGCAAAAAAGGTGGTGAGTTTTTAACTCCTCCATCTGGGGTCAAACTTCTTGTTGCCGTCTTGGCACCACATCGGGGCAGAGTGTATGACCCCTGCTGTGGAACAGGCGGAATGTTTGTCTACAGCGAAGAGTTTGTTGAATCGCACGGTGGCAGACGAGATGATATTTCGATTTACGGACAGGAGAGCAATCCAACAACCTGGCGATTGGCGGCAATGAATCTGGCGATTCGTGGTTTCGCCGCCGACTTGGGGCAAGAACCTGCAGACACGTTCTCAAGAGATCAATACCCTGATCTCAAATTTGATTATATAATGGCAAACCCGCCTTTCAATATCTCCGATTGGGGAGGCGAAAAATACGAAATTGATCCCCGCTGGAAGTTTGGACGCCCACCAGCCGGTAATGCCAACTATGGATGGTTACAACACATCCTCTGGAAACTGCGACCAGGGGGACAAGCAGGGGTCATTCTTGCCAATGGATCAATGAGTTCCAATCAGAGTGGAGAGGGGCAGATAAGAGAAGCGATGGTGCGGGGCGATGTGGTGGAAGCAATGGTGGCAATGCCCAGTCAGTTGTTTTTCAATACTCAGATTCCTGCCTGCATCTGGTTCCTGTCGAACGACAAGACCCAGCGTGGTCGTGATCGAAGGGGCGAGACCTTGTTTATTGATGCTCGCAAGATGGGAACAATGGAAACACGGGTCAACCGTGTGCTGACGGATGAGGATATTGACAAGATTGCTGCTGCCGTTCACGCCTGGCGTGGCAATGGCGAGGTGACTGATACTTATGAGGATGTTGCTGGGTTCTGCTACAGCGCCAAGTTAGGAGAGATTGAAAAGAATGGTTTTGTGCTCACGCCTGGGCGTTATGTGGGAGCAGCAGATGTTGAAGTCGATGGCGAGGCATTTGAGGAGAAGATGAAGCGCCTCACTCGTCTGCTGAAGCAGCAACAGGAAGAAGGGGCAAGGTTGGATCAGCAGATTGCTGAGAACCTCAGGAGGTTGGGATATGAGTTCTGACTATCCTCAAGTATCAATAAGTAGTGTCGCCAGAGTCAGGTCAGGTTTTGCCTTCAAAAGCAGTGACTGGCAGAGCACTGGGATTCCAGTGGTGAAGATAGCGAACGTGAAAGAAGGGCGCCTTGAGATGGATGGATGCTCATATGTCTCAGAAGTTGTCGCACATCAAGCAAGAGACTTCCTGCTTGAGCAGGGAGACATATTGATATCAATGACAGGATATGTTGGAGATGTAGCGAGAGTGCGAGAAGCGGATACGCCTTGTGCCTTGAACCAGAGAGTGGGGAGGTTTCATTCTTACAACAAAGCACTAATAGACCCCTCCTTCCTTTTCTTTCACCTCAAGAGCAAAGAGGTGCGAAGCGAGATCGAGCAGAAAGCGTATGGGTCTGCTCAACCGAATATAAGCGCAGGCGGCATCGAAGAAACATCCATACACCTTCCAGAACTATGGATTCAGCAAGCAATCGCTCATATCCTCGGCACCCTCGACGATAAGATCGAACTCAACCGCAAGACCAACGAAACCTTGGAGGCGATGGCAAAGGCGCTCTTCAAGTCGTGGTTTGTGGATTTCGATCCAGTAAGAGCAAAGGCAGAAGGTCGCCCGACTGGATTACCTGATGAGATCAGCGACCTATTCGCAGATTCATTTGAGGATTCGGAACTGGGTGAAATTCCGAGTGGGTGGAAGATTCAGTCAGCAGGTAATCAATACCAGATATCTATTGGCAAAACTCCTCCAAGGAAAGAGGCGCATTGGTTTTCGTGTGGTCACCTTGATGTTCCGTGGTTGTCAATCCGAGATCTTGGCGAGGCAGGCGTATTTGCTTACAGAGCATCGGAATGCCTGACCAGAGAAGCGGTAGAAAGATTCAATGTCAAGGTCGTTCCAGCGAATACGGTTATCGTTAGTTTCAAACTCACCGTAGGAAGGGTTGCAATCACTGCTTGTGAGATGCTCACGAATGAAGCGATTGCTCATTTCTCTCCCCTGAGATCTGAGGCGGGGTTTGAATACACATACTGCTTGCTGTCTCAATATGATTACCACTCTCTTGGCAGCACATCCTCTATCGCTACAGCGGTAAACTCGCAAATACTCAGAGATATGCCGCTTCTTACCCCAAGCGGTGACATTGTAAGAGCATTCTGCGATACCACTACCTCCCTATTCTCATCCATCAAGATCTGCCAGAAAGAAACCCAGCATCTCAGTGATTTGCGTGATGCCCTCCTCCCCAAACTCATCTCAGGTGAAATCCGAATCCCTGATGCTGAGCGAATGCTTGAGGAGATGAGCATCTGATGGCACTGATCACAGAAGACCATCTGGAGCAGCAGTGCCTTGAGTGGTTCAAGGATCTGGGATACAAACACGTCTTTGCCCCCCAACTCGACAGCGACGGCAGAACCCCAGAACGATCCGACTTTCGCCAGGTCGTCCTCCAGGGGCGACTGCGTTCAGCACTGAAGCGCCTGAACCCTGATGTTCCTGCGGGAACCATCGAAGTCGCGGTGCTTCAACTGGCGAACCCCAACGTGCCTGGTCTACTGGCATCAAACCGCAACTTCCACCGCTGGATGACCCAGGGATTACCCATCACCTATATGGATGGGAACCAGCAGGTGGGGATCCGCCTCAAGGTGATCGGGTTTGATGACCCTGCTGCCAATGACTGGTTGGCGGTGAATCAGTTGGCGATCCAAGGCACGAAGCACAACCGCCGCCCTGATGTGGTGGTCTACCTCAACGGTCTCCCTCTGGCGGTGATCGAACTGAAGAACCCTGCCGATGAGAAGGCAGACATCTGGGCAGCGTTCAACCAACTCCAGACCTACAAAACCGACATCCCCGACCTGTTCACGCCCAATGTGCTGCTGGTGATCAGCGATGGCATTCAGGCAAGAGCAGGTTCATTGAGTGCTGATCGGGAACGGTTCCAGCGATGGCGCACCATTTCAGGGGAGAACGACCTCGATCCATTAGGTGCTCACCGTGATCTGGAGACCTTGGTGCGGGGGATGTTTGAGCGGGGGCGGTTCCTGGATTTCATTCGCTCCTTCTGCCTGTTCGAAGAAGACGGGCAGATCATCAAAAAGGTTGCTGCCTACCACCAGTTCCACGCTGTCAGGGCGGCAGTCGAGCAGGTGGTGAAGGCAAGCAGACCTGATGGCGACAAGAAGGGAGGCGTCGTCTGGCACACCCAGGGCGCTGGCAAAAGCATCGAGATGGCGTGTCTGGCAGGCAAGTTGCTCACTGACCCTCGCCTTGAGAACCCCACCCTGGTGATGGTCACCGACCGCCAGGATCTGGATGGTCAGTTGTTTGGGGTCTTCTCAGGTGCTGGTGATCTACTGGGCGAGAACCCTCAGCAGGCAGACAGTCGCCAGGAACTGAGGGATCTGCTCGCCAACCGACCCAGTGGTGGCATCATCTTCACCACCATTCAGAAGTTCGCTGCTGAATCTGGGGAAGACCGTTTTCCCACCCTGAGCGAGCGCCGCAACATCGTGGTGATCTGCGATGAGGCACACCGCACCCAATACGGGTTCAAGGCACGGTTCGATGCCAAGACAGGGGAAATCAAATACGGAATGGCAAAGGCACTCAGAGATGCCTTGCCCCAGGCGACCTTCCTTGCCTTTACGGGCACTCCCATCTCCCAGGAAGATCGAGACACCCAAGCGGTCTTTGGGCACTACGTCTCCATCTACGACATTCAGCAGGCAGTGGAAGACGGTGCCACGGTGCCGATCTACTACGAATCACGCCTGGCAAAACTGGCGCTCAAGGATCCACTGCTGCCCCAGGTGGATGAGCAGGTGGATGACCTCTTCTCAGATGAAGACGACATTCCTGCTGCTGAACGGGCAAAAAGCAGGTGGGCAGCACTGGAGGCACTGGTGGGTGCTGAACCTCGCCTGAAGCAGGTGGCAGCAGATTTGATCACCCACTTTGAGCAGCGATCCAAAACCCAACCAGGGAAGGCGCTTGGTGTGCTGATGAGTCGAGACATCTGTGCTCGCCTCTATGCCGCCATCGTTGCCCTACGCCCCGAATGGCACGACGACGATCCCAAGAAAGGAGCGATCAAGGTGGTGATGACGGCATCGGCATCTGATGAACCTCACCTTCAACCGCATCACACCAGCAAGCAGCAAAAAAAAGATCTGGAGAAACGGTTCAAGGATCCTGCTGACCCATTGAGGATCGTGCTGGTGCGGGATATGTGGTTGACGGGGTTCGATGCTCCGTGCCTGGCGACGATGTATGTGGATAAACCGATGAAGGGGGCAAACCTGGCGCAGGCGATTGCCAGGGTCAACAGGGTTTTCAAAGACAAACCAGGCGGTCTGGTGGTCGATTACATCGGCATCGCACCGCAACTCAAGGAAGCACTGGCGACCTACACCGCTGCCAAGGGCAAGGGTGCTCCAACAATCGACACCAGTGAGGTGCTGCGAATCCTCAAGGAAAAACTTCAGGTTGCCAAAGATCTGCTCCACCCAATCGACTGGAGTGGATTCAGGGATCCAAAGACGGCGATGGAACTCCTGCCCATCAGTTTGGATCACATCCTCGCAATATCTGATGGCAAGAAGCGATATTGCGACACGGTGCTATCGATGACCAAAGCATTTGCTCTTTGCGGCACTACTGATGAAGCATTGGCACTTGATCAGGAGGTCGCATTTCTTCAGGCGATAAGAGCACCGCTGATCAAGGGAGAAGACATTCTTGGCGGCAATGGTGCCCCCAAGAATGTTGATTTTGAGTTGCGGCAACTGATGTCACAGGCACTTGTCGCAGATGGAATCACCGATGTTTTCAAGGTGGCAGGTCTTGAAAAACCAGACATCAGCATCCTGTCGGATTCATTCCTGGCAGAAGTCAGCAAGATCCCCCAGAAGAACTTGGCAGTAGAACTGCTTCAGCGGTTGCTAAGAGAAGAGGTCTCTACACGCTTCAAGACCAATGTGGTCAAGCAGAAGCGATTTAGCGAACTGCTCCAGGCATCACTGAACAAATACACCAACCGCTCAATCGAAGCAGCACAGGTGATCGAAGAACTGATTGCGATGGCAAAGCAGTTCCGTGATGAGGCAGAAAGAGTTGCGGCAATGGGTCTATCGACTGCTGAGATTGCTTTCTATGACGCCCTGGGGAACAACCAATCAGCACACGACCTGATGGGTGATGAGGTGCTGATGAAGATGGCACGGGAACTGGCAGAAAAACTTAGGGGTAATCTCAGCATTGATTGGCAATACAAGGAGAACGTTCGGGCACGACTGCGAACGATGATCAAGGCACTTCTCAAGCGATATAAGTATCCACCCGATCAAGAGGCATCAGCGATTGACCTGGTTCTACAGCAGACCGAAATGATTTCCGAAGAGTGGTCAAGGGAAGACCTCGGCAAGAAGATTGAAACAGTGGACGCTGATGCCTTGGAAAAGTAGTTCTGACTGAACACTACGACTCAACAACCTCCAACAAATCTTCAATCCCACAATCCAGCACCGTCACCACCTTACCCGCCAGATCCAGAGAGAGTGCTGATGCTGCCTTGTCATCGGACCGCGCCAAGCGGGTAATGGTGGTTGCCGCAACACCAGCAGCAACCGCCAGGGAGTTCATCGTCCAGGGTTTCTCCCCTGACTCTGCACGATGCAGATTTGCCTTGGCGATTGCCTTGGCGAGGGTCAGACGAACTTGCTTTGCCATGAAGACACCATACCTCAAGCACCAAGCGACAGCAAACGAGCAAGTAGTCACCAGGAACCAGCATCACATGCTATAGTTATTGTGTCAAAGAAACCCATAGAGGTTCAGACCATGCCTTCCGACCTTTCCACGATTGACCTGGCGACCCTGAATGCCGCCCAGGGCGTGATTGTCGCCGCCATCCAAAACCACTGCTGCCTGTGGGAACAAGAATCCACTGATGCCGCTGCCGATGGACAACTCAGCAAGGCGCTGATGTTGGAGCACTGGGCATTTGCCGCTGACCTACTCGCCAGCACCGTCAGCAGTGAATTCGCCTCCCTGTTCGTTCAGGTGCTCGATGTTCGCTTCAGTGAGTTAAGCAATCCATGCCGGTCAGTGGAGGAGCAGATTCTGGATGCTCTTGCCGTGGAGGTGGCGTCCGCTCAACCAGCACCATTCTGACCCAAAAGAGCACAAGGCAACAGGAAACCAGCTTTTTATGCTATAGTTATTGCGTCGACGGGCAAGAGGTTCACAGAAACCCGCCCCTCTCAACCCATTTCAACGAAACCCATAGAGGTTCCCAGTGCTCCAGCAAATCACACCCTTCTCCTGGCATTTCACCTGCCCCGATCGGGAGGGTCTCTCCATCCGGTTCTCCCGCTTCACCGGCACCTTTGACCTTTGCCGTCGCACTCAGGTCGAGGAGATGTGCTGGGAAACCAGAACCCTCTCCAGTCATCAGACCATGGAGCAGTCATTCAACGCCGCTGAAGAACACGCCCTGGTGCCATCACGATGAATTCTTGGATTCCTGCTGGTGTTGGCGGTGTCAGCTGTCAAACTCCTACAACCCAAAACCAGCAGAAATGGCAAACGAGCATCCAGACGCCCCCAAGCAGTTCGGCATTCGACTGAGCGAAGAGACGATGGAACTGGTATCAGCGATACAGGAATTCCGTCAACGCACCAATCAACCCACAACCCTTGCATCCATCGTGGAGAGTGCCATTGAGTGCCACTACGCCAGATTGGTGGAAGAGGGCGCTATCTACGGCAAAAAATGACCCCTCCTTTACCTCCTGGTGCCTTGGAGCACCTACTGAAGACCCTGCCCCCCGTAGGAGCAGATCCATTCCCGCATCTTGCGGATCTCAGCGTGGATCAAATGGTTGGCAGGAGAGTGGAGATTTCAGAAACCCTGAAACACCTGGAGCAGGAGAAGCAATTCATTGATGCCGAGTTGCTGGAGATCTTCTCAGATGCTGAACTCCGCTTTGGTGTTCGTGCCCCTGGTGGATGGATGCTCAAATCACGCTCCCGAACGAGTTGGGACTATGCCGCTGAGATTCGTGATGCCATCAAGGGTCTTCAGCAGCAGGCACAAAGACAAGGGCAGGCAAAACCGATGGTGAGCACCTATCTCTGCCTCACACAAGAGAGCGCCTGATTGACATTCTCTAGCATCATGCACTAGAATCACGTAAGTAATCCACAGAGATTCAGCACCATGCTTCAAACTGCCAGCAACGGCACTCAGGCAACGACTCCTAAGTTTGCTCTTCGACCCACTGCCGAAACCCTTGCCGATCTCTCACGACCCATTGACCCCCGGCACCTGAAGAGCAGGAAGCAGGGAACGGTCACTCTCACCTACTGCCCCTGGAACACCATTGCTCGTCACCTTCATCACCGTGCTCCTGGTTGGTGCTGGGAAGTGCAATCGGTGCAAGAGGTTGGTGGTGCGGTTGTCGTGACGGGTCGTTTGACAATCCCTACTGCTGATGGAGACCTGCTTCACTACTCAGCAGTTGCATCGGAACCGCTGGAGTCGAAGTCCCAGGCACCTGCTGCTGAGGTTGCCGCATCCTCATGCCTGAGAAGGGCAGCTGCATTGGCGGGACTTGGGTTGGATCTTTGGGGGTAGGCAATGCAGAGACAATAAAAAATAAGTTCCCGCTGGCAATAAATAGGTATCAGAGAACAATTATGAATGTGATAAACTAGCAGGTACCCTGCATCTAGCAGCCTAAATGAGTAAAGTACATACAGAAATCCGTGTGATGGCGTCAATAATAACACTGTCATTAATTTCGAGCTGTTCCTTTCTGCCAGAATCTGTAAGCAAAGACTGTGATGAGCTCGCCACGAAAGGGATGAAAGCCTCTTTTAGCAAAGCCAGCGAAAACAACGGTGAGTTTATAAGGGATCTTGTATTAGTCAAATCACAAAATGGCAAAAAGATAACAACTTACATAACTCACTATAACTCCAACTTGACTTATGTCGCAATTTCGTCGACAGGTAAAATCACTAGAAACACATACGAAGATCTGCCAGTGGCAATCAACTCGACCTTCACGTCTACTAAGGGTGTACTAACAAAACCTATAGTTCTGACTGATCGTCAGATATCATGCGAATTTTTTAAATATTTGTTCATTGACTACAGAAAAGTCGATGGCAGCTTTGGGACAAATGTAATTATCAGCGAAAACGAAAAAGGAATAAGATTCAAGTTTCCAGATTAGCACAACCAAAATTTATTAGCTTTTAACTATATTAGTCAATATCATAATAATTCCCACTTTTATCATACCCACCCTTAAAGTGAGTTCTCTTGGAATGATTGTAGTTAGGGGCAACATCAATCCTATTTCGACTAGTAGTGTTACTCCCTTTTCCTTCAGACTTGAAGCTTACCTGGGACCACTTTAACCGGTGAGACTTTCTTAAAGCGTTTGCCTTTGCCTTCGCAGTCTCATAGCCCTCGATGTTTCGAGCAAGCACAGCATGAGTGTCTGTGCGAAAGATGTAGAAGGTTGATTCTCCTAGACGCTTATCGCTAACATCAATAAAGGATTTTACTCTCTGCAAGAAATCCTTAAAGGTAATCCTTTGCTTCTTTGTTTTCATTCGATGAACCAGGTATCCTATTACTATTTAGGGGATACCTTTTAGGGTTTGGACAATTATGTCCTTTACCGGTAGTTCGTGAAGTCCAACGCTCTCTAACATACGCGTCTCCAAGGTCTCGATTCAAGGAACTGATAAAACGAGGAAAGCCCATGTTGTCCCGACAGAATGGACTGCCCTTCCTCGCACAGGAGAAGATCCAGGAGTTGCTAGCTGAATTCCAAAATAGTGCTCCTTTGCGATGTGTTCTCTTACCTTCTGTAGGTGCTATGGGAGCACAGTGAGGACACCTAAAAATCCACTTATGTCTAACAATCTTTTCTGCAGCATCATCCAGATAATGATACAACAGCAGTAATCGGTATCTTTGATCAATAGGAGATTCCATATTTTATATGTATTTATTACAACACATCTAGACTAATGCCATTCAAATCATCCGTCAAGTTGACAGATATAAGCATTGTGTGTATAATAACTACGCAGCTTGTTCAGGCATCCTTTATCTTAAAGATTGCAGATGTCTAAATAGCTACGCAGTGCAATGATGGATCTCTTCCTCCAAGCAACCTTAAGTTACATATTACTTGCTACAATAGACCTGCCGAAGGCATCCCCGTAGGGGATAATTATAATATGCTTTAAAACATACTTATGCATTCTTTAGTTCCTCGTGATCTAGTGGTCTAAGACGCCTAAGCAATGAATACTATACTTTTCATGAAGCCTAAATAGTCATAGCCTACACAAGAATGCAATATGAATTCAGCAAAACCAATTAGGGAACAGTTGTCCTATAAGCAACACGAGAGCTACATACGTTCTATACGGGACAATCTATGCTCACACTACAGGCTTAATAAATCTGACCTGATTAAGTTCCTAATAAGAAAAGAAGGTAATCATTTAAATACTTGCAATGTTCCATTGCCTGAAGGGATAACTCAATGAAAACAATACAATTAAATCAGGTTGAATACTTGATGTTAGAAGAAATTGCAAAAAGGAATAGAAGAAAACCAGATGAGTATATAAAGGATTACGTCAAAGACCAATACGACAAACTCAAGAAATAAATCTTTTGGGACTATGAATAACCACAATTTCCAGCATGAAGAGTTTTCCCTTGATGGACCTCCTCCTAATCCGTTTTATCCATTAACTTACGATGACGCAATGGAACTAGCTGAACTAGAGGATCTAGATGATGACGATTATGATGTTATAAATAGCGCCTTCACCCTGTTTGAAGATCCACCTGATTAGGACATATTGCACTGAATAGATACAGTAATCCAACTCAAGTATTAGTCTCAGTGACATCTCAAGGAGAGATACTTGTGCGAAGTGGCACTAGTGCAACTGACCGTATAACGCCCTATCAGGCAGTCCTAGGCAAGTAATTAGTCAAGCAATAATTTACCTGCCTTGGCGGGGCTAGATACGGATTCCTGAAAAAGCCCAAGAGATTCAAAGTGGAACCTACTAGAAAGCCCATCATATGTTTTCTGGATCATTGTCATTGATGTCCCGCAGTTCTTCGCTACGAGGTCAACTCTTTGACCATCCAAAAGTGCGAATGATATATGCGTAGCACGGAGCGAATACAGAGTATATCTTCGATCAAATTCACACTTAGACAAAACTCGATTAAACCACTGTCTAATATGTTCCATGTGATATGTTGTCCGATTTTCAAAAAATGGATTCATCATTAATAAGTCGTCTCTACCTCTTTGAGGAATTTGTGGGAGGGTCTCGGAGATCACTTTGCCCTTTTTATCCTTAACTTCTCCTGCAAGGACCTTTTTATTGTATACTTCAATTTGTTCATTGCGTATTTTTATGCCTTTAGTGAGATGACTTTTAATACTTTGAATAGTATGCCAGTTCATCACAACTTCTCTGCCTCCTGTTTTTGATGTATTGCTAACGGTCACGATGCCGGTTAGCTTTTGATCTTTGCGCCTAAGTTTCTCGTCGATTCCGCAGAGGATTTGTGCGGTTTCATGAGGTCTACAGCCACTCTGGAACTGGAAGCGAACCCAATGAATAAACCATCGTCTTTTCCATAATACTTCCTGATCCTTGATATTTTTTTCGAAACCATATAGCTCGGAGCAAAACTTTGTCCAGTCGTCTGGGAGAAAGGCAGGGTTTGCTTCATCCCTATAGTTAGTGCGATCTTTCAGCTTATCTATTTCTGGCTTTTTCTTCGGGTCCAGCAACTCCTTTTTAACCATCCAATTTATTATTGCCTTTAGAGTCGTGAGATCGCTGTTGATAGTGCCTGTTGAAAGACCAGAAGTTTCCGACTTCCACTTACCCTTTGTCTTGATATCTAAATAGAACCCTGCATATTCAGCGAATGCATTTTTAGAGATATCACTAATAGAAATTATGCCCACACTTCTGCAATAGGGAATGATTCTCTGATATATCCTCTGAGAATATGAATCGTGTGAGCCAGCAGCCAATTGACCCCTGCGAACATCGTTTTCTTTTTCTTTAAGATATTCTTCACAAACCTTATCAATGCTTAGCTTTCTGGTCTTTGACTTTGGCGGGTCACTCTCTACTTTGACATAGGCTGAAAGCGCATTCTTATGTGCTTGCCTTATATCAGAAGTGTTCAGAGAAATATTTGTATACCTTTTATTACCTCTGTTAACCCGTAAATAAAAACAGCTTCTCTCGGCATATTTAATTACATATGCCTGCCCATTAAGGGTTGGTTCTTTTGTTTCAATCTTTGGCATTGGCAAGTTCAAACGCGGTTGGAACAGTCCAAGTTCTGTTCCAACCGCATTCCCCCATGGCTAGTGGCAACCCGACTTTATCGCACCTAAGCCTGTGTTCCAACCCTTGTTCCAGATGCATGAGCCCTGCGGAGACAGGATTTAGGCATCTTCGTGGGTCGCCAACGCTTGATCCCGCACGGGTGGTGTGCGTGATTTTACGGGTGCGCCCTGGCGCGATCAGCTCAGAGCTGACCTTCGATTGCCTCGACGATGCCGTCGCGCACCACCAGCGCCACCTGCAGCTTCTCCACCAGGTTGTCGCCCACCTTCACCTTGGTGCTGCTCTCCAGCTGGCCCTGCTCGACGATCTGCTCGAACTCCAGCTCCTGCACCTGACGCTGCTGCTCCAGCAGCGTGCGCTTCTGTTCCTCCAGCTCGGCCCGCTTGGCGGCCACCTGCTGGTGCACCGAATTGACCTGCTCGCCCACCCGGGGGTCGAGGGGGTTGGCGCTCTGGCGACGGATCTCCTCGATCAGCTGCTGACCCTCCTGCTCCAGCTGGGAGAGCTGGGCATCGCTGTTGGCGACTGCGGCGCTGAGTTCGCGCTCGGCATCCTCCTTCCAGCGCGGGGTCACCACCGCCCGCACGGTGACCGTGCGCTTGATCGTGAGCGATGAGCCGTCCGACATTGGTTGCTGAGCAACAAGCACACAGGCTGTCAGCCGACCGGCCCAGGGGTCAATCGCCTCCAGGGGCGGTGAACCGCCCAATGGCCTCAGCGCCCGTAAAGGGCCTCGATCGCGGCCCGGTCGCGCACACCGATGCGGTCACGGCGCTGCTTGAGGGTCTGGGTGAGCAGGCCGTTCTCGAGGGTGAAGGGCTCCACCAGGGCCACACCGCCGAGGCGCTCATCGGGCCTGGAGCCGGGCCGGGCCGCCAGCAGCCGGTTGAACTCACCCTTCAGCGCCCGCAACAACGCCTGATCGGACGCCTCAGCCAGCTGGCCCTGGAACGCCTTCAGGGGTTCGGCGCGGGGCACCACCAGGGCCCCCAGCAGGCGCTCGTCCTGGCCCACCACCAGCACCTGCTCCACCAGGGGACTGGCGGCCAGGGCCTCCTCCAGGGGGCCGGGTTCGATGTTCTCGCCGCTGCTGAGCACGATCGTGTCCTTGGCCCGGCCGGTGAGCACCAGGGAGCCATCGGAAATCAGCAGGCCCAGGTCACCGGTGTCGAACCAGCCCTCGGCGTCGATGGCGGCGGCCGTGGCCTCGGGTTTGTGGAAGTAACCGGCCATCACCTGGGGGCCCCTGGCCAGCACCAGGCCCCGCTCGCCCCAGCCCAGGGGCGCACGGCTCTCCGGATCGACGATGCGGATGGAGGTGCCGGGCAGGGGGCGGCCGGAGCTGCCGCGGCGGTTGGCCCAGGGACGCCGGCAAGTGAGCACCGGGCTGGTTTCGGTCAGGCCGTAGCCCACCAGCAACTCGATCCCGATCACCTCGAAGAAGCCATCCACGTGGGGGGCCAGGGCACCGCCGCCGCTGATGGCGGTGCGCAGGGCGCCACCGGCGAGCTGCTGGCGCACCTTCGGCCAGAACAGCGCCGCCGCCAGCCGCTGCACCGGCCAGGTGAGCAGCGCCAGGGCCGCCCCCTGGAGCCGGGCCAGGGGCGGTTCCGGGGTGAGGGTGAGATCGAGCGCCCGGCGACGGGCGGTGCAATGGAGCCGGCCCACCGCCAGGGCCCCCTTGAGCAGCTTCTGGCGACTGGAGGGCATCGCGGCGAGGGCATCCTCGAAACCCGAGAGCAGCGCCTCCCACAGCCTCGGCACGCTGATCAGGTAGCTGGGGCGCACCCGCTGCAGGTCGGGGCGCAGCTGCTTGAGGGTGGTGTAGGTCTGATGGCAGCCGCAGGCCAGCAGCAGGTATTCGGCCGTGCGTTCGTAGGCGTGCCAGATCGGCAGCACGCTCACCACCCGATCCCCCGGCGAGGGGTTCACCGCCACCCCGAGGGTGCGGATCTGGTGCAGCAGGTTGGCGTGGCTGAGGGGCACCCCCTTGGGGGCGCCGGTGGTGCCCGATGTGTAGAGCAGCGTGGCCAGACGCTCCGGATCGGCCGGTGGCGGCGGCGGCAGCGGGGCGGCCGCACCCCGCTCCAGCAGCGCCGCCCAATCCAGGCAGGGCCAGGGGGCGGCCGCCGGGGCCTCCCCCTCCAGCACCACCACGAAGCGCAGGCCGGCCAGGGCGGGCTGCCCGGGGCCGAGCTTGGCCAGCAGGGCCGCCGACTCCACCACCAGGGCGACGGAGCCGGAATCCTCGAGGATGTAAAGCAGCTCGTCGATCGGTGCAGCGCTGCCGCGCACGGCATCGGCGGCGCCCGCGCGCATCAGCCCCTGGTCCGCCACCAGCCAACGGGGGCCGTTCTCGGCGAACAGGGCGACCCGCTCTCCCGGCATCAGGCCCAGGCCTGCAAAGGCCGCGGCGGTCTGCTCGATCCGCTGGTGCAGCTCCCGGTAGGTGAGCTGCTCGGGATGGCGGCCATGGGGGGCCTCAAGGGCGGGGGCATCGCCGTAGAGCCGCTCCAGCGCGCCCCAGAGCTGCTCGATTCCCGTGAGCCCGCTCCAGTCGGTGCGGCCGGCGAGGGCGCGGTGGTCAGCGGCATCGGCCTGCCAGTGGATCTCGGCGTTCACCGGCCGTCCTGCGAGGGTTGTCCTCCTTTTACAACCCCTCCAGGAGTTCGGTGGCGGATGGTGGGCGCAAGCTCAGGCGAAAGCGCCGGGCCGCCGCCGCCTTCACCAGCGGCTGCAGCGCGGCCACCGTCAGCCCTGGCCGCCAATCGCTCAGGCGCCCCACGGGCCGATCGGTGAGGCCGCAGGGCGCGATCCGCTCGAAGCCTTCCAAGCCACAGTCCACGTTCAGGGCCAGGCCGTGCTGGCTGATCCAACGCTTCGCCCCCACGCCGATCGCCGCCAGTTTGCGGCCCTCCAGCCAGACCCCCGTGAGCCCAGTGGTCCGCTCGCCCTTCAGGCCCAGTTCCGAGAGCACCTCGATCACCAGCCCCTCGAGGTCACGCAGGTAGAGGTGCAGATCGGCGCCATGGCGCCGCAGGTCGAGCACGGGGTAGAGCACCAGCTGGCCCGGCAGGTGGTGGGTCACCTCCCCACCGCGGTCGATGCGGTGCAGGGGCAGGGGCGGATCGAGCGGATCGAAGCCCAGAAACGCCTCACTGGCGCCGCGGCCCAGGGTGTAGCAGGGGGTGTGCTGGAGCAGCAGCAGGGCCTCAGCTGCCTGTGGATCCTCCAGCAGCCGTTGCTGCAGCTGCTGCTGCCAGGCCCAGGCGCGCTCAAACGGCACCGGATCCGGCGGTTCAAAACAGATTGCGTCGAGCCTGGGGTCCATCGGGGATCGCTCTTAGCGTTGGGGGAGCCCCACCTCAGAGGGAGTGTTGGCATGAAGCTTCTGATCCACGGTCGCAACATGGAGGTCACCTCCGCGATCCGCGACTACACCGAAGACAAGCTCGGCCGGGCGATCGGCCATTTCAACGGGCTGGTCAAGGAAGCCGACGTGCACCTCTCGGTGGCCCGCAACCCACGGGTACCCCAGCAGACCGCCGAGGTCACGGTGTTCGCCAACGGCGTGGTGATCCGCGCCCAGGAACGCAGCGAGAACCTCTACGCCAGCATCGACATGGTGGCGAACAAGCTCAGCCGCCAGCTGCGCCGCTACAAGGAGCGCCTGCATGGTCACCACCACGCCCCCAGCACCGAGGAGCTCCTGGAGGAGTTGCCGATCGAAGGCGATCTCACCAAGGGCCGTGTGGCCGAGCTTCCGGTGCCGGCCGTGCGGCGCAAGTATTTCGCCATGCCGGCGATGTCGATCGAAGACGCCCTGCACCAACTGGAGTTGATCGATCACGATTTCTACCTCTTCCGTGATGCGGCCAGCGGCACGATTCAGGTGGTCTACAGGCGCAACCACGGCGGCTACGGAGTGATCCAACCGCGAGAATCCTGATCCCGAAGCGCCCGGTCCGGGCGCACCCCCGCCGTGGCCCGCGACCGACCCGACCTCGCCCCCCTGATCGACCACTCCCTGCTGGACCCTCACCAGGGCCACGAGGCGATCGAGCGCATCTGCGATGAGGCCCGTCATTTCGGTTTTGCCGGGGTCTGCGTGGCCTCCCGCTGGCTGCCCGTGGCCCGGGAACGCCTGGGGGCCGCCACCCCGGTGAAGCTGGTGTCGGTGGTGGGCTTTCCCTTCGGCGCCATCCCCGCGGAGATCAAACAGCAGGAGGCGGAATGGGCGGCCGCCCAGGGGGCCGATGAACTCGATGTGGTGCCCGATTTCGGGGCCCTGGCCGACGGCAACGCCTCGGCTGTCTGCGAGGAGCTGGCTGGAATCGTGGCGCTCGGGCTGCCGGTGAAGGTGATTCTGGAGGCGGGTCGCCACGACGCTGAAACCCTGGCCCTGCTGGTGGAGGTGGCGATCGACGCCGGCGCAGCCTTCCTCAAGACCGGCAGCGGCTTCGGGCCGCCGGCCAGCGTGGAGCAGGTGCAGCAGCTGCGCCAGCTGGCCCGGGGCCGGGCGGCCGTGAAGGCCTCCGGCGGCATCGCCGATGTGGAGCAGGCGATCGCCCTGGTGGAGGCGGGGGCGAGCCGGCTGGGCACCAGCCGCGGGGTGGCCCTGATGCAGGCCCTGCGCCGGGGCCCCATCCAGCCGGACGGCTGACGCGATGGACGCCTCGCCATGAGCCCCGAGCGGATCCTGGAGGGGCTGTCGCTCAAGTGCGGGGCCCTGGGGGAGAACGACCGGCTCCTGACCCTGCTCAGCGCCGAGGAGGGATTGGTGCGCCTGGCGGTGCCCGGGGCCCGGCGGCCGAAAAGCAGCCTGGCGGCGGCCGTGCCCCTGGTGCTGCTGCGGCTTCAGGTGGGCGGCGGCCGCGGCCTGGCCCGGGTGCGGCAGCTGACGGTGGCGCGCAGCTACGCCAACCTGGCGGGGCGCCTGGAGGCCCTGGCCGCGGCCCAGTCCCTGGCGGAGCTGGCCCTGCAGCTGGTGCCCAGTGGCGAGGGAGTGCCCGGCGCCCTCGACGACCTGCTGATGCACCTGGGCCGGCTCGAGACCGTCGTGAGCGAACGCCAAGGCAGCCTCGAAGCCCTGGCGATCAGTGTCCAGGCGCACGTGCACCTGCTGGCCCTAGGGGGTTATGCCCTGCCCCTGCAGCGCTGCTCCCGCAGCGGCTCTGCCCTGGAGCCCCCCCTGGGCGACTGGAGCTGGCGCTGCAGCCTGCTGCCCGCTGAGGGCCTGGTGATCGGGGCGGTGCCCGGCGCCCTGCTGATGCTCAACGCTTCCGAACTGGCCCTGCTGCAGCGCCTCACCCGGCCGGCCCTGCCCCGCACGCGTGCCGGCGAGCTGATGGGTCCCGAGCTGGTCTGGCTGCGGTTGCTGCAAGTGATTGAGTTGTGGTGCGGCGAACACCTGGACCGGCGCAGCCGCTCCCTGGGCCTGCTGCGGATCTGCTTCGCTCCGGACCACCCGCTGCCACCGGGCGCTGGGCGATCATGAACGCACGATCAACCAAGCCTTGAGCGCTCTCCCTCCAACCGGTGCCTCTCCCTCTCCTGAACCGGTGGAGGGCCAACGAACAGCCGGCCTGCAGGCGGTGCTCGCCCTCCCGGAGTTCCGGCGGCTGTGGTGCGGCCAGGTGCTCTCCCAGTTGGCGGACAAGTTCTACATCGTTTTGATGGTGTTCCTGATCGCCCAGTACTGGGTGACGGACACACCCTTGAGCAGCGGCGCCCTGGCCGAGGCGGCCACGGTGCTGCGCATGGATCTGGAAACCCGGGCCCAGATGATCACCCTGCTGGCCACGGGGATCTACGTCGCCAACACGGTGCCGGCGATGGTCTTCGGCCTGGTGGCCGGGGTCTGGGCCGACCGCTGGCCCAAGCGCAGCGTGATGGTCGCCTCCAACGGCCTGCGGGCCGGCCTCACCCTGCTGGTGCCCTTCTGCCTGATTGATGGTCCCCACTGGCTGGGCCTGAGCTGGGGCTACTGGGGCCTGGTGGCGATCACCTTCCTGCAGTCGGTGCTGACCCAGTTCTTCGCCCCAGCCGAGCAGGCGGCCATCCCGTTGCTGGTGCCCCAGCCCCAGCTGCTGGCGGCCAATTCGCTTTACCAGGCCTCCAGCATGGGGGCCACGATCGTCGGCTTTGCCCTCGGCGATCCCCTGCTGCGCCTGCTGCGCAACCTGCTGTCCCACGTGGGTCTGCAGAACGGCGAATTCCTGCTGCTGCCCCTTTGCTACGGCCTGGCCGCCCTGGTGCTCGGCACGATCAAGCTGGAGGAGAGACCACGACCGGCCAGCACGACGACGGTGTGGAGCGAGATCGGCGAGGGTTTCGAGGTGCTGCGCGACCGGGCCAGCGTGCGCAACGCCATTCTCCAGCTGGTGCTGCTCTACAGCCTTTTGGCGGCCCTCTACGTGCTGGCGATCAGCCTGGCCTCCACGATCGAGAGCCTCGGCCCCACCCAGTTCGGGGTGTTGCTGGCGATGAGCGGCGTCGGGCTGGCCCTGGGGGCCCTGGCGGTGGCGCAGGTGGGCCACGGTTTCAGCCGCCGTCGCCTGGCTGCTGCCGGTCTGGGCACGATCGCCTTCTCCCTGGTGCTGCTGGGGCAGGTGCGCGGCAATCTGGTGATCACCCTGGTGCTCTGCGGGCTGCTCGGGGTGGGGGCGGCGATGCTGGCGATTCCGGCCCAGACCACGATCCAGGAGGACACCCCGGAAAGCCTGCGGGGCAAGGTGTTCGGCCTGCAGAACAACATGATCAACATCGCCCTGAGCCTGCCGCTGGTGCTGGCGGGGGCGGTGGTGAGCCGCTACGGCCTGCTGCCGGTGCTCTGGGCCCTGGCGGCCCTGGCCGTGCTGGCCGCCCTGCTGGAGCGCCCCTGGGAGCGCTGCTAACGTTTTCGCTGGAATGAAGCGCGGCCCCGGTGGCTCACATTGCCTGGCTAGGCAAGAAATCTCCCTTCTGCGGCAACGTCACCTACGGCCTCAGCACCACCCACGCCCTGCGCCAGCGGGGCCACCAGATCAGCTTCATTCATTTCGACACCTCGGCCGCCCAGCAGCTCAAGGGGCTCGGCCAATTCGGGCATCTGGGTGATCAGCTGTTCCACTGGGCCCCGAACGCCCTGGAACCCGGTGAATCCCCCGAGGTGGCCCTGCCTTACCTGGTCAAATCCCAGGTGTACACGATCCCGTCTCCGGGGGCCCAGCGGGAGTTCCGCGAATCGCTCGAGCGCCTGCGGCCCGATGTGGTGCATGCCAGCCTCACACTCTCGCCCCTGGACTTCCTCCTGCCGGACCTCTGCCAGCAGCTCGGACTGCCCCTGGTGGCCACCTTCCACCCCGCCTTCGACGCCGGCCTGCGCAACCTCACCGCCGGCACCCAGCAGCTCACCTACCAGCTCTATGCGCCCACCCTGGCCCGCTGCGACCGGGTGATCGTGTTCTCCGATCTGCAGGCCGAGGTGCTCTCCCGGCTGGGGGTGAAAGACGATCGGCTGGCGGTGATTCCCAACGGCGTCGACGTCGACGCCTGGCGCCCTTCGGCGCTCGGGCCCAGTCCAGCGCTGGCGGAGCTGCACCAACGGCTGGGGGATCGGCGCCTGTTCCTTTACATGGGGCGCATCTCCACAGAGAAGAACGTGGAGGCCCTGATCCGCGCCTGGCGGCTGGTGCGACCCGAGGGCTGCCGGCTGGTGATCGTGGGCGACGGCCCCCTGCGCAACGGACTCCAGGCCGGCAGTGATGGGGACGACCTGCTCTGGTGGGGCTACGAACCGGATCTGGATCGCCGCATTGCCCTGCTGCAGCAGGCCGAGGTGTTCCTGCTGCCGTCGCTGGTGGAGGGACTCTCGCTCGCGCTGCTGGAGGCGATGGCCAGCGGCACCGCCTGCGTGGCCACCGATGCCGGCGCCGATGGGGAGGTGCTGGAGGGGGGCGCCGGCATCGTGATCAGCACCCAGGGGGTCACCACCCAGCTGCGCACCCTGCTGCCGGTGCTGCGGGACCAGCCCGTGCTCACGGCCGAACTGGGCCGGCGCGGGCGGGAGCGGGTGCTGGAGCGCTACACCTTGAAGCGCAACATCGACGCCCTCGAGCAGCTCTACGGCGAGCTGGTGCCCAGGGAGGTCGTGTCCGCCTGATCCGGCTCCAGTTCGCGCGCGATCGTGATCACACGGAAGCTGTTGAGGTCATGGCTGCCGAACGACTGGAGAATCGGCACATCGGCGGCATCGCGACCTCGCCCCACCAGCACCCGGCCGATGCGGGGCTGGTTGGTGCGCGCGTCGAAGGTGAACCAGCATCCCCCCAGGTAGGCCTCGAACCAGCCCGAGTAATCGATCGGTTCCGGGCTCTCCTCCACACCGGTGTAGCCCATGTAGCCGGTGCAGTAGCGCGCCGGGATGTTGAGGGCGCGGCAGAAGGCCACCGCCAGATGGGCGAAATCACGGCACACGCCCCGGCCCTCCCGCTCGGCCTCCAGGGCGGTTTTGCTGGAGCGCGCCGCCGAAGGATCGAAGAGCAGACGGCGATGGACCCAGTCACAGATGGCCTGCACCCGCTCCCAGCCAGGCGGGGTGGCCCCGAACAGCGACCAGGCCATCGGGGCCAGCAGATCGCTTTCGCAGTAGCGGCTGGCCCGCAGGTAGGGGTAGCACTGCACCGGCAGCTCCTCGACGGGGGCCTGGGGGGCCCCTGGCGCCACGGGCTCAGGCAGCCCACAGTCGCGGACGTGCGCCCGCAGCTGGATCGTGCTCGTGCCGGCGGGCGCCACCAGGCGCCAGAAGCGGTTGCCCTCCTCGTCCAGCACAAAGGTGCCCGCGCTGGGGGGTTCTGAACTGATCTGCTCAAAGCCGATCAGATCCAGCAGCCGGCTGCTGTGCACGTGCATCAGCAGCAGCATCGGTGTGTCCTGGGCGCACTGGACCTCCAGATCGCAGCCCAGTTCGATCGTGATCAGTCCCAGCGTCAACGGATCAGCGCAATCGCGTCAGTCTGGCGACTGAAGCTCCTGGCAACAGGCGGCAAAGGCGGCCGCCGGATCGGAGGCCGCGCTGATCGGCCGCCCGATCACCAAGTAGCTGGCGCCGGCGGCGATCGCCCGCTGGGGGTCATCACCCGGGCTTGATCAGCCGTGGCGCTGCCGGCGGGGCGAATGCCAGGTGTGACCAGGGTGAAGGGTTGCGGGTGGGCCGCCAGGGGTTCAGCCACCTGCAACTCGGCGGCGAAGCGGGCGGGATCCCAGCTGGTGAGCACGGTGACCGCCAGCAGCGTTGGGGCCGCCAGCCCCGCGGCGCCCGCCCCCTCCAAGGCCCCCGCCTGGGCGGCCGAGAGGGCCTGCGAGCCTGCGCAGGCGTGCACGGTGATCAACTCCGCCCCCAGCCGGGCGGCGCTGCGGCAGGCCCCGGCCATGGTGGCGGGGATGTCGTGGAATTTGAGATCGAGGAACACCCGCAGGCCGCGCTCCCGCAGCTGAAGCACCACATCGGGACCGGCGGCGCAGAACAGCTCCAGACCCACCTTCACCCAGCGCAGCTCGGGGATGGCCCTGGCCAGGGCCAGGGCGGTTTCGGCATCCGGGCGATCCAGGGCCAGGATGATCCGCTCGGCGAGATCAGGGGCGCTGATCATCGGGCCACCAGGCGCCGGAAGGTCTTTTTGCCCAGCTGCAACACCTTGCCCGCCAGTTCGGAAGCAGCGCCGAATTCCTGGTTGGGATCGGCCAGCTTTTCGCCGTCGAGCTTCACGCCGCCGCCCTGGATCGCGCGCCGGGCCTCACTGCTGCTGGCGCAGAGCCCAAGGGCGGCCAGCAGATAAAACGCCTTGGCCGGGAAGTTCACGGCGGCCAGCGAAACCTCCTGCACCTCGGCATCGGCCACACCACCGCCGCCGGCCCCCGCCACCAGCCGCCCGGCATCGGCCTGGGCCGCAAGGGCCGCCGCCTCCCCATGCAGGCCGGCAGTGATCGCCAGGGCCAGGGCCTTCTGACGCTCCCGCGGGTTGGCCGGCAGCTCCGCCAGATCCAGATCGGTGAGCAGGTTCAGGTAGGCCTCCACCGCCGCATCGGGAACCTTCTCCAGCTTGGAGTAGGTGGAGAGCGGATCCTCCTGGAGCCCCACGGTGTTGCCGAGGCTCTTGCTCATCTTCTGCACCCCATCGGTGCCGGGCAGGATCGGCAGCAGCAGGGCGAACTGGGGCCGCTGGCCGTGGTGGCGCTGGAGGTCGCGGCCCATCGCCACGTTGAACTTCTGATCGGTGCCCCCCAACTCCAGATCGGAGCGGACCGCCACGGAGTCGTAACCCTGCAACAGGGGATAGAGGAACTCGTGCAAGGCGATCGGGGTGCCGCTGCCGTAGCGCTTGGAAAAATCCTCCTTGGCCAGCATCTGTCCCACGGTGCTCGTGCCCAGCAGGTCGATCACCGCCGGCAGATCCAGACCCGCCAGCCACTCGCTGTTGCGCCGCACCTCCAGTCGACCCGGCGTCTCGAAATCCAGCAGCGAACGGTCCCTGGGCTGGCCCTGGCCCAGCTGGACCAGGTAGGTGGTGGCGTTGGCCTCCACCTCCTCGGCCGAGAGCTGCACCCGGGTGACGCTCTTGCCGGTGGGGTCGCCGATGCGGGCGGTGAAATCTCCGATGATCAGCACCGCCGTGTGGCCCGCGTCCTGGAAGGCCCGCAGCTTGCGGAACAGGATTGAGTGGCCCAGGTGAATATCAGAGCCGGTCGGGTCGATGCCCAGCTTGACCCGCAGGGGCCGCCCCTCCCGTTGCGCCTCCGCCAGCCGGGCGCCCAGGCGCTGGTCGGGGTGGTCCAGCTCGCCGGAGGGAAACAGATCGACCACGCCACGCTCCAGCCAGCTCGGCAACGCCTCCCCACGGTCCGCAGATTGTCCAGCGCCCCCAACAGGTCCAGCGCCACCAACAGCCATGCCTGCCCTGCGATGGGCGGATCGTAGGCAGCCACGCTCCGTCCGCCGATGGCGGCTCAAGCGTTAGAGGCTCGCCTCCAGCTCCCTGCGCATCCGCTCCAGGGTGAGGTTCATCTGGGCGAACATCCCGTCGGGGGTGAGCCCGAACTGGCCCAGCTGGGTGCGCAACTGCTCCACCGTGAGCTTGGCCTGGAAATCCTCCGAGAGCTCGAAGCGCTTCATGAACACCTGGTAGCGCTCCATCAGCTCCTCCATCCGCTCGATGAACAGCTTTTTACCCTCCCGGTCGAACTTGCCGTACTCACCACCGAGCTCCATCAGCTGCTGGTAATCGCTGAACAGCCGCTTGGCCTCCTCCTGGACGATCTCCGAATCGAAAAATGCCATCGAACAGGCAGGCCCCAGCAGCAGTTTCGATTGTGAACGGCGTGATCGCCCCTGGGGAGTACGGATAGACGTATCCGAAGCCCCTGAGCAGAATGGCCCATGGATTTCACGCCCCGACTACAGGCGTTGCGTGAAACGCACGCCCAGCTGAACGCCGTGCTCGCGGGCCGCACGGTGCTGGCCTGCTTCGGCAAACGCAGCACGCTCAGCATCCTGCTGGCCGATCCCAATCGGCCGGAGCTGGTGGGGGGCGCCACCACGGAATCGGAGGGCCTCGCCCTGATGGACCGCCACCGGCCCACGCTCCTGATCACCAGTGACCGCCTCGAGCAGGGTTGCGGCATCGAGCTGGCCATCGGCGCCAAAGAGCGATACCCGGACTCCCTGGTGCTGCTGCTGCTGGCCGATATCCGCCGCCGGTCCCTGCTGCGCCGGGCCGTGGAGGCCGGCTGCGACGGCATGTGCCTGGAGAAGCGCATGGGCCTGGGCACGATGGTCGACGCGATCCAGTCCCTGGTGGGCGGTGGCCTCTACATCGACCGGGAGCTGCGGGACCTGCTGCGCGAGAGCCAACGCGGAGCGGGCCCGGAGCTGCTGGACCTGCCCACCGCCCGCGAGCTGGAGGTGCTGGAGCTGATGGTGAAGGGCTACACCAACCCCGAAATCGCCAAGACGTTGGTGGTCTCAGAGCAAACCGTCAAAACCCACATCAGCAATCTGCTGCTCAAGCTCCAGGCCCGCAACCGCGCCCACGCCGTGGCGATTGGGCTCTGCCGCGACCTGGTGAACTGGCCGAATCACTGAAGGTTGCCAGCGCTGGCAGCGGCATGAAAGCAGTGGCACGAAAGCAGTGGCATGACAGCCGTGGCGCTGCCGCTAACTTCCAGCCAGTTCAGCGCGATCCCACGCCCCATGGCCAAGGGCCACTGGTTGGATCCCATCGCCCGCCGTCTGCTGGAGGCCACGGGCCAGCTGCCGGCTGAACGCGGCCGAACCCATGGCGCCGGAGCGGAACCCGCCCCCGCAGGGGGTGCTCCAGAGGCGGAGGCCGAGCGGATCGAGCGCGAGTTGCTGGCCCTGAAACTGCGCCAGAACCCCGCCCTGCGCCTGCGCAGCTTTGAGGAGGTCGCCCACGCCGCCGCCCTGGGCTGGCATCTGGATGTGAACCGGGCCACCGCCACCGACTGGTTGCGGCTGCCGGGCTGCACCCCCCGCCAGGTGGACCTGCTGCTGCGGCTCCAAGGGGGCGGGGTGCAACTGAGCGGGCCCGAGGATCTCCAACGGCTGCTGGAGCTGCCGGAGCCGGTGCTGCGGGGCTGGCAGCCTCTGCTGCGCTTCAGCTGGTACACCGATCCGCCCAAGGCAGGCCCGCCGCCGCTCGACCTCAACCAGGCCAGCGGCGAACAACTGGAGCGGCGCCTGGGCCTCTCCGGCGAACGCAACCAACGGCTGCTGCGGGAGCGCCAGCGGGGGGCCTTCCTGGATCTGGCCGATCTGCAGCAGCGCTTGCAGCTGCCCGCCGATGTGGTCGAGGCGCTGATCGGCAAGGTCCGCTTCGGCACCGGGCCCGTGGGGCCCATGCTGCCGAAACCCGAAGCGGGGGGCCGCTGAGATGGCTCGCCAGGGGGATCTGTTCGACCCACAGGCCCCGCTGCCCCTGGGGGCCACCCCGGCCGCCCCGGAGCTACCGCTGTTGCGCCACCAACTGGAGCAGTGGCAGCAGCGGCTGATCGCCTTCCAGCGCCCGCTGTTCGAGGCGGCCAGCACTTCAGACCCACCGCGACCGGCCCAGGCCACTCTGTTCGCCCACGCCGCGGTGAGCGCCACCGAGCTGGCCGCCGCCTTCGCGCCCCTGGCCCTCACCCCCCAGCACCTGCAGTTCTGGCGCTGGCCCAGCGCCCCCCAGCGGGGGGCCGCCCTCTACGTGGTGATTGATCAGCCGCCCCATCTGGCCTCCCCCCTGCTGCTGTACATCGGCGAAACGGGCCGCGCCGAGCAGCGCTGGAAGGGGGAGCACGACTGCAAGGACTACCTGGCCGCCTATGGCGAGGCGACCGCCAGCGTGGGGCTCACGGGTCGCCTGAGCATCCGCTTCTGGTTCGATGTGCCCACCGCCGTTCGGCCCCGGCGGGCGCTGGAGCAGGCCCTGATCCAGCGCTGGCAGCCGCCCTTCAACAAGGAAACCCGCCGGCGCTGGGCGACCCCCTTCCACGCCGAACCGGCCTGAGCGAAGCACCCTGGGCGCAGCGATGCCTAGGGGCGCACTGGCTACGATCGCGGCGTCTGATCTGGCCCAACGATGGAGTTTCGCTGCACCCCCGCCGATGCCAGCAGCTGGGCCAGCAGTGGGAATGGTGACACCCTGGCGGTGGGTCTGTTCAGCGGTGAGGACGGCACCACTCTGGAGGCCCTGGAGGCCCACTTCGGCCCTGGGCTGAAGGAGCGGCTGGAGCAACGCCGCTTCAAGGCCAAACCCGGCGAAGTGCTGAGTTTCGACTGGCTGGGACGCCGCCCCGGCACCCTGCTGCTGGTGGGGCTGGGTGAGGCCGAAGCCTTCGATCTGGCCGGCCTGAGGCGGGCCGCCGCCGCCGCCGCCAAGGCGTCGTTGGCGGCGGGAGGCACCGACCTGGGCCTGGCACTGCCGCTGGCGGGAGTGGAGCCAGCGGAGGCGGTCAGCGCCATCGCCGGCGCCGTGCGCCTGAGCCTCTATGCCGACCAGCGCTTCAAGAGTGAGGCGGAGACCCGCCCCCTGCCCGAGCGTGTGAGCCTGCTGGGCTTCGAGGCCGCCCACGATGGCGTTCTGGCGGCCGTGGGGGCCACCTGCGCCGGGGTGGAACTGGCCCGGGAGCTAGTGGCGGCCCCCCCCAACGTGGTCACCCCCCAGGCCCTGGCGGACACCGCCGCCGCCATCGCCCGGGACTTCGGCCTGGAGCTCAAGGTGCTGGAGCGCGCCGACTGCGAGGCCCTGGGCATGGGCGCCTACCTGGCGGTGAGCCAGGCCTCAAGCCTGCCGCCCAAGTTCATCCACCTCACGTACCACCCAGCCGGGGAGGTGCGCCGCCGGGTCGCCCTGGTGGGCAAGGGGCTCACCTTCGATTCCGGTGGCTACAACCTCAAAACGGCGGGCTCCCAGATCGAGATGATGAAGTACGACATGGGCGGCAGCGCCGCCGTGCTCGGGGCAGCGCGGGCGATCGCCGAACTCAAGCCCGAGGGCATCGAGGTGCACATGATCGTGGCCGCCTGCGAAAACATGATCAGCGGCGACGCCCTCCACCCCGGCGACATCGTCACTGCCTCCAACGGCAAGACGATCGAGGTCAACAACACCGACGCCGAGGGCCGCCTCACCCTGGCCGACGCCCTGGTCTATGCCTGCAAGCTGGAACTGGATGCCGTGGTCGACCTGGCCACCCTCACCGGAGCCGTCGTGATCGCCCTGGGGGAGGAAATCGCCGGGCTCTGGAGCCCCAGCGACAGCCTGGCCGAGGCCCTGGTGACGGCCGGCCGCGATGGGGGCGAGAGCTTCTGGCGCCTGCCCCTGCAGGCCTCCTACATCGAAGGGCTCAAGAGCCCCGTGGCCGACCTCAAGAACACCGGCCCGCGGCCCGGGGGGTCGATCACCGCCGCCCTGTTCCTGCAGGAGTTCGTGCGGCCGGATCTGGCCTGGGCCCACCTGGACATCGCCGGCACCGTCTGGAGCGACAAGGGCCGGGGGCTCGATCCAGCCGGGGCCACGGGCTTCGGCGTGCGCACCCTGGTGAACTGGGTGAGGAGTGGAGGCCCGGCCTAGGTTGGGCTGCGCTGACGTCTGACCCGAGCCATGGCCGTTCAGAAACTGCGTTGGTACCTTCGCGCCCAATCAGGGGTGCTGCTGCTGCCCCTGGGGCTTTGCCTGTTCGGAGAAGCGGTGGTGCGCAAGACCCAGCAGGCCCTCGGCCAGCCCCACGGCCCCTGGTTCTGGTACGGCACCCTCAGCCTGATCTGCGTGACCGCCGGCGTGGGCCTGATGATCGAAAGCGGCCTGCTACGCGGCTATCCCCGCAACCCCAGCTGAGGCCCCTCGCCCCCCGGGGTGGCCCTCCTGCTTCTGCAGCCCGGCTGGCGATTCCAGGGCGTGGATCTGCCAGTGGGCGCGATCGCTGCAGGAGGCCAACAGACGATCGAGATCTTCGGCCGCTTCCTTGGGGCTTGCGTAGGGACCCACATGGCGGGTATGCAGGCCTTCCTTGATCGTCAGCAGATACATCGCCAACGGGCGTTGCGCTGCCATCACGCTAAGGGCGTCAGGGCCCATGGGCCTGGGCAAATGTACGGATCACGCTCCAGTGGATGGGCCCATCGGCGTCGACAATGGTCACTTCGCCGGGGCACTCCAGGGAGTGGCGGTGCGGGCCTTTGAGCCCCAGAGCTGGTCAAGACGCCTGTCACGGCGGCAGGACCAGCGGTAGTAGTTGTATTTGAGGCTGTTGCGTTCAGCGAAGTTCTGGTGATACTCCTCGGCGGGCCAGAACGCTGCAGCCGGGCGAATCTGCACCTTCAACGCCGCGGGAGGGCGTTTCAATTCGCGCGCCGCGGCGAGCAGGCTGGCGCGGGCCTGCTCCGCCTGGCTGGCGCCGCTGGTGAAAATCACCGGGCGGTAGGAATCACCCCGGTCGCAGAACTGACCTCCCCCATCGAGGGCGTCCACGTTGCGCCAGTAACTGCGCAGCAGGGTGGGATAGCTGAGCCGGGCCGAATCGAACCGCACCTTGACGCTTTCCTGGTGGCCGGTGCCCCCCGCCGACACCTGGGCGTAGGTGGGCTTGCTCCCCGGGCCACCGCTGTAGCCACTGACCGCCTCGAGCACCCCAGGTAAGCCCTCCAGGTCGTGCTCCAGGCACCAGAAGCAGCCACCGGCGAACACCGCCTCCTCCATCGCCGCCTGGGCCGGCGCCACGAAAGTCAGCAGCAGCACCAGAGCCAGGGCGATCGGGCGCAGGATCGATCGGGAGGCTGGTTCCATTCAGGCGGCCGAGATGGAGGGGAGGGCAGAGGCAGGCAACTGGTCCAGGATCGCCGCCGCCGCCCGCTGGGTGACCCCCGGCTCCCCAAGGGCGCAGCGCAGACGCCCATAGCCTTCGAGGATGCGCTGACGCGCCGGACCATCCTCCAGCAGCGGCGCCGCCGCCGCTTCGATGGCTTCAGCCGTGAGGCCTTCCTGCAGCAGCTCCGGCACCAGCCGCTCATCAAGCACCAGGTTGACCGGGGAAATGTGGGGCACCGCGAAGCGAAGCAGATGGCGAGCCACGAAGGCCGTGGGCCGGCTGACCCGGTAGCCCACCACCTGCGGAACGCCGCGCAGGGCCAGCTCCAGATTCACCGTGCCCGATTTGGTCAGGGCCAGGTCGGCCGCCGCGCAGTGCACCGGACGCAGACGGTTGGCTTCCGCGGCCGGCACCACCGTGGCGTCGAGGCCCACCGCCGCCACGGCCTGTTTCAGGGGCTCCTCAAAGCCCGCCAGACCCGCCGGCACGATCACGCGCAGCTGCGGGAAGCGGCGCTGCAGCCGGGCCGCCGCCGCCACCAACGGGGGCAGCAGGTAACGCAGCTCCTGGGCTCGGGACGCGGGCGAGACCAGCAGCAGCTGCTCGTCGCCGCTCAGTCCCAGCTGGCGCCGGGCGTCCCCACGGCTGGGTTGCTCCTCCAGGGTGTCGAGCAGGGGGTGGCCCACCCAGCTCACCCGGGCGCCCTGGGCGGCGTAGAAGCGTGCCTCCTCGGGAAAGATCGCCAGGATCCGGTCGGTGAAGGCGATCAGGTGGGTGGTGCTGCCCTCGCCATAACGCCAGGCCCATTCCTGGGGGGCGATGTAGTAGATGATCGGCAGGCTGGGGCTGAGGCGTTTGAGCCGGCGGCCCAGGTTGACGTTGGCGCCGACGTAGTCGATCAGCACCAGGCCATCGGGGGGGTGATCCCTCAACCAGCGGCCCACCCGCCGCTGCAGCCGCAGGGTGGGGAGCACGAGCGGCAGCACTTCCCAGAGGCCGATCGAGCCCATCGACGCGGTGTTGGCCAGGAGCAGGGCACCGGCCCGCTCCATGCGCTCCCCCCCGAGGGCGACGATGTCCAGGGGCTGGCCCCGCCGCCGGGCCTCCTTGTGGAGCGCTTCGATCAGCAGGCCGCCCTGGAGGTCCCCGGACACCTCACCGGTGCTGATCAGCAGTCGGCTCATGAACGCTGGGCAGGCAAGGGACCCCGGCGGCCGGGCTGGATCGACGCCTCCAGGAAGGCACACAATTCCTCGGAGGCGGGCAACAGTTCAAGCGCGCGCACCTGGCGCAGGGCTTCGGCCAGCACCCAATCGCTCCGGTAGATCATGTTCCAGACCTCCTGCAGCTGGCGCAGCTGTTCGCCACCGTCCTGACGATCAAGGCCGCTGCGCTTCAGGCCCACGCGGTTGAGCCCCCGCAACCGGCCAGGGTGGCCCTCGACGATCGCAAACGGAGGGATGTCCCGATCGATGCGGCTCATGCCGCCCACCATCGCCAACGTGCCGATCTGCACGAACTGGTGGATGCCGAGCACCCCGCCGATCACCGCCCGATCACCGATCAGCACATGGCCGGCGATGGCGACGTTGTTGGCCACCACGATGCGGTCACCCAGCTGGCAGTTGTGACCCAGATGGCTGTAGGCCATCAGCAGATTTCCGCTGCCGATCCGGGTCTGCTCCCCTTCGGCGGTGGCGCGGTTGATCGTGACGCACTCGCGGATGGCGTTGTCATCCCCGATCACCACCTCGGTCGGGGCGCCGTTGTACTTGAGATCCTGGGGTTCCAGGCCGATGCAGGCCCCAGGGAAGATCCTGTTGCCCTTGCCCATGCGCACGTGACCATCGATCACCACGTGGGGTCCCAGGGTGCTGCCGGCGCCGATCACCACATCGGGACCGATCACCGTGTACGGACCCACCACCACGCCGGCCTCGAGCTCGGCGCGGGGGTCGACCACCGCGGTGGGATGAATGCTCACCTGAACTGCCGAGGACGTCATCGTCTTATTGCATCAGAGAAAACATCAATTCCCCGGCGCAGACCAGCTCACCATCGACGGTGGCCTCGGCGCGCACCTTGCCGAAGCGCCTGCGCTTGAGGCTGAGCAACTCACAACTGATCCGCAACTGATCCCCCGGCACCACCGGCCGGCGGAAACGCACCCCATCGATGCCGGCGAACACGAACAGCCCTTTCTCGAATTCAGGCATCTGAACCACGATCAGTCCCCCCACCTGGGCCATGGCCTCCACGATCAGCACCCCTGGCATCAGGGGCCTGCCAGGGAAATGGCCCTGGAACTGGGGCTCGTTGAGCGTCACGTTCTTGATCGCCACCGCCCGTTTGCCGGGTTCATGCTCGATCACCCGGTCCACCAGGGCGAAGGGGAAACGGTGGGGCAGCAGGGAGAGGATCTGCTCACTGGTAAGGATGGCGGCGCCGGCGGGGGACACGGACAAGGGGCTCAGGAGGGGCGGAACTGGGCGGCAAGGGCCGCGGCCATGGACGTATGAAGCCCATGGGACCCGCGGTAGGCGAACACCTGGGCCTGGGGGAGGCCCACCAGTGCCAGGTCCCCCAGCAGGTCCAGCAGCTTATGGCGCACCGGTTCATCAGCGAAGCGAAGGGGCGGATTGATCCAGTGATCCCCATCGCAAACCAAGGCATTCTCCAGGGCCCCGCCCTGGATCAGACCCGCGGCGCGCAACTGTTCGATCTGCTCGCGGAAGCCGAAGGTGCGGGCCGGCGCCAGCTCGGCCACGAAGCTTTGGGGGGTGAGCTCGAGGCTGAACAGCTGGCGGCCGATCGCGGCCTGGGGGTACTCCACGGCGGCCGCCAGGCGCACCCGATCGCAGGGGATGGCGGTGAGGAAACCCAGACCCTGGTGCACGCAGATCGGCGACGCCAAGACCTGCAGTGGTTCCCGTTCCCCCAACGGGTGCAGCCCCGCCTCGGCGATCGCTTCCACCCAGCCCTGGGCGGAACCATCCAGCAGGGGCACCTCCTCGCCCTCCACCCGCAGTTCCACATGGGTCAGGCCCGTACCCACCAGGGCCGCCAGCAGATGCTCCACCGTGGCCAGGCGCTGCTGATCCAGCTGGAGGGCCGTGCAGAGCCGCGTGTCCTTCACCTGGCTGGGGTGCAGCCGGGTCAGGCCTCCGGAGCCGTTCCCCAGGGCCCCCAGCCAGAAGCCGGGCCGTTCGCAGGGCTCCAGCCGCACCCGGGTGCTGGCACCGCTGTGCAACCCCACCCCACATCGCTCCACAGGTCCCCGCAGCGTCCAGGCCTGCTGGTAGGTCTCAGGCCAGAGGCTCACTAGAACTTCCAGCCCACACCCAGGTTGAAACGCCAGTTGCTGGTGAAGTCCTGGCTGGCCACCTCCAGGCGCAGGGGGCCCACCGGTGTGGTCACGATCAGGCCGGTGCCCACCGAGAAGCCCTGACCGGGTTTGCCCAGCAGCTCACCGGGATTGCCGGGCACATCCTTCTGGCTGCCGAAGGCGGTGCCGCCATCAATGAACAGTTCGCCGCTGACGATGCTGAACAGGGGGAAGCGGTATTCGATCGTGGCTTCACCGAAGTTGCGCCCGACCCCGAGGTTGCAGTCATAGAAGCCGCGCACGGAGTTGGAGCCACCCAGGCAGAAGGCCTCGTAGGGAGGCAGCTGACCGATGTTGGCGCCAGCGGTGACCTGGAACGCCAGGGCCTGTTTGCAATCAGCAGTCTCACCCCGCTTGGGCCGGCAGCCCTTGTAGAACTTGAACCAGTTGACCGGGATGTAGTGGGTGTAGCTGCCGCGCAGGCGGTTGAAGGTGGGTGAGTTAGGGCCAACGCTCAGAAACTGTTCGGTGCCCAGGCTCAGGAAGTTGCCGGAGGTGGGGTTGCGGGCGTCGTTGAGGGTGTTGCGCGTGGCCGCCAGGCGCAGGCCCACCAGCTGGTTCGAGGTGGCGCAGTTGTAGGCGATGCAGATGACGTTGCTGACGTTGGTGGTGCCGCCGTTGAACGTCGACGTCACCCCGTAGGGCATGGTGTCGCCCGCGAAGTTGATCGGGCGAACCTCCTGGGCATTGAGGCCGACAACAACCGTCCAGGGGGCCTTCTTGAAGGGATTGCCACCATTGAGGGGCCGGATCAGCTGGAGGCTGCCGCCGACCCGCTGGATGGCAATGGAGTTGTTATCGAGAGCGAACCAGTTGTTGTTGGTCCCCAGGGCCCCGTTCGCCTGTTGGGCCTCCTGAACGTTGGCATAGGTTCGGCCGGCCAGGTTATTGCTGTTGAAGATGTTGTTGGCGATGGCCGTGGATGGCGCCTTGAAGAAATCCGAGGAGACATCAGAAACGGTGTTGAAGTTGCCGTTGTCCTGGCTCTGGAAGATCTGGGGAACATCGCGGCTGAGGAACACCCGTGCCCGGAAGGCGGTGCGGAAGCGGTCCCCCTTGATCCAGGGGTCCGTGAAGGAAATGTCCGCCAGGCCGCCGTACTGGCCGTAGGTGAAATTGAACGAGGTGTCCCAGGCCCGGCCGGCCAGGTTGCTGTCCTGGAGCTGGATCTGGCCGAACACCCCCTGGCTCTGGCTGTAGCCCAGGCCGCCGGAGAGGGAGCCGGTGGATTGCTCGACGATGCCCAGAACGATCACCACCTCGCCGGGAGTGGCCGGCACGGGCTTGAGGGTGACCTTGACGTCACCGAACAGGCCCGTGCCGTAGAGCCGCTTGATGTCCTCCTCGAGCTGACGGCGGTTGAACACCTCGCCGGGCTTGATCGAGATCTCCCGACTCACCACCCAGGGCTTGGTCTTGCCCTTGATCGGCTGGCCCTTCTCGTTGGTGGTCGATCCCTCCTTGTTGAGGAACTGCACTTCCACGCCACTGACCGTGCCCTCCCGCACCTGCAGCTCCACCACCCCCTCGGGGCTCACCCGGTTCGGGCCGGTGACGCGGGCGAGTGAGTAGCCCTTGTCGGAGTACCAGCGCTGCAGCTCCTGCATGCGGCTCTGGAGCGCGTTGAGGTTGAGGGTCTTGCCGTAGTCAGCGGCGAAGGTGTCCTTGATCACGCTGGCGGGCAGCTTGGCCTTGACCGGATCGATCTCGACCTTCTGCAGCACCGGGTTCGGGGCCACGGTGACCACCAGCTTCACGCCCAGGGCGCTGTCGGTGGGCTGGATGCGCACATCCGAGAACCAGCCGGTGGCATAGACCGCCGAGAGATCGTTCTGCAGTTCACTGCGGCTGACGCGGGTGCCGGGGCGGCTGGCCATGGCGTCGTAGACGGCCCGCTCCAATCGCTCTCGCTCGGGATGGCCATCGAGCCCCGCGACCGCCACCTCGCTGATCAGCACGCGCGGCTCCGAGGCGCTGGGGGTGAAGGTCTCACCCGTGGGTGGCCCCGCCGGGCTGGGACCGGGACCGGGACCCGGGCCCTGATCCGTCTGCTGGGACTGGGGCGGTGCTGACTGAGACGGTACCGACTGAGACGGTGCAGGCTGGGAGGGTGCGGGCTGGGGAGTGCTGGGCTGCCCTGTGGTCGGTGACGACTGAGGGGCGGCGGGTTGCGCCGTGGGGGTGGCTGATGGCTTGGAGCTGGACGGCTGCTGCGCCTGGGCCCGGCCCGGGGCCAGCAGACCCACCAGAGCCAGGGAAGCGGCCGTCAGCGGCAGGGCGGCGCCAAAACCCCTGGACCCGCGGAACCGAAGGGTGCGGTTCATGCTGACGCGGGAGACGGCCATGGGGTTTCGACGCAAGGCGGCCGAAGCCGCAAAGTGGGCTGACCTTACTGGTAGATGCGGGCCTGCGGACAGGCCCCTTGGACCCGTTTGAGGACCTCCCCGTAGGCCTCGATCACACCGCCCAGATCCTGCCGGAATCGATCCTTGTCCAGGATGCGGTCCTGGCTGTCCTCCACATCCAGGTCCCAGAACCGACAGGTGTCGGGGCTGATCTCATCGGCCACCACCAACTCGCCCGCGTTGGTGAAGCCCAGTTCGATCTTGAAATCCACCAGCTGCAGGCCAAGGGCGGCGAAGAACGGCTGCAGCTCCCCATTCACCCGGCGGGCCAGAGCCTCGATCGCGGCGCGCTGATCGGCGCTCACCAGGCCCAGCCAGGCCAGGCGGGCCTCGGTGAGCAGGGGATCGCCCAGGGCGTCGTCCTTGTAATAGAGATCCAGCAGGGGCGGATCGAGGCGGGTGCCGGTGGTGATCGGCAGCTGCTTGCAGAGCGATCCGGCGGCCAGGTTGCGGATCACCACTTCGATCGGCACGATCCGCACCGGCCGCACCACCATCCAGCTGGGGTTGAGCAGTCCCAGGTAGTGGGTGGGGACCCCGGCGGCCTCGAGGCGCTCGAACAGCAGGGCGGAAATGCGGCAATTCAGCGTTCCCTTGCCCTCCAATTGAGCCTTCTTGAGGGCATTGAAGGCGGTGGCGTCGTCCTTGAACTCCACCGCAAGTCGCTCGGGATCGGCGCTGCGGTAGACGCGTTTGGCCTTGCCCTCATAGAGCAGCGGGCCGAGTTCGATCGTCGTCATGGGGGCGGGGCGGCGTGGCCGCCGGAGTCACGGGGAGAGCGGAGCCTGCGCTCGAGGGCGCGACTGCGGTCGGCCTGGGTGGGATCCTGGCGCCGCAGCAGCCATTCGCCGTAGGCATCGTCGATGCGCTGGCTCAGGCGCAGGTGCCGGGCCAGCGCCCTGGACGGATCACCGCCGCCACTCTGGGCCTGGAGCCGCTGCTGCTCGAGCAACTCCGAGGCCAGCCCCCAGGCAGCGGCGGCGGCGGCCTGGTCGAGGGCCGCTTCGATCAAGCGGTCGCGCTCCTCCAGGGGCAGCGAGGCCATGAGCTGGGCCGCCCGGGCCAGACGCTCGGCGGCGATCTTGCCGGGCAGCCGACCCGCCAGCAGCACACGAGCCGCCTGCTCGTTCTCGCCAAGAATTTGCAGATGGTCCGCCAGGGCATCGAGGGCAGGGCGGGTGGCCAGGGTGCCGTCCTCCCGCAGCAGCAACGGCAGCGCAATGGTTTCAAGGCTGGCAAGGTTGCCGGCCGCCAGCCGGGTCAGGGCCTCGGCGGCGCGGCGATGCTGCAGGGCGGCGCTGGCCCCGCGCCAGACCTGAATCAGCCACTGGTCTCGCTCGGCGCCGGCCCCCGGCCCGTAGCGGTCGAGCACCAGCAGGGAGGTTGCCGGTGCCTTGCAGCTCAGCAGGGCATTGGCATTGGCCAGCACCACGGCGAAGGGCTGGGGGACCGGCCGCACCAGCAGCAGGCGGTCCCGCAGCAGACGCAGCCTCTCGGCTTGATCGAAGCGGGCCGCGTCCTGGCAGGCCTGCTCAAGATCAGCCAGCCCACCGTCCTTGAGCACCGCCCGAAAGGCCGGCTCGGCCATCGCCGCCACCGGTAGGGGAGCGGGGGACAGGGGGACGGCCGTGGCCCCGGAAGTGGCGAGCAAGGCCGCCAGTGCCGCGATCACCGCCCCTCGGCTTCGGGCTCCTGGCCGGAGCCGCAGGGGGAGCTTGCGCATCGGCATGTAGAGAGGGGAAGGCACAGCGGCTGGCCACCGGGCCACAACCTAAGGGAGCCGCGCCACCCCTCCTTGGCCCCCGCCCCGCCCGGCCCCATGACCACCCCAGAGACCGCCCCAGAGAGCTTCCCAGAGACCGCCCCCAGCCCGAGCCGGGTGCTGCTGATCGGCTCGGGGGGGCGCGAAAACGCCCTGGCCTGGGCCCTGGCCCGTTGCCATGGGGTGGAGCGGGTCTGGGTGGCGCCCGGCAACGGCGGCACCGCCGAGCTGCAGGGCTGCGAGGCCCTGGCCCTGGCCGAAACCGATGGCGACGGCCTGCTGGCGGCGGCCCTTGAGCGCCGCATCGAGCTGGTGGTGGTGGGTCCGGAGGGTCCCCTGGCGGCCGGCCTGGCCGACACGTTGCGCGCCGGCGGTCTGGCGGTGTTCGGACCCGGCGCCGATGGGGCGCGCCTGGAGGCCAGCAAACAGTGGGCCAAGGCGCTGATGCTGGAGGCGGGGGTGCCCACGGCGCTCCACTGGGCGGCCGCCAGCCGTGGGCAGGCCCTGGCGGTGCTGGAGCAGCACCCCCAGCCGCTGGTGGTGAAGGCCGATGGCCTGGCCGCCGGCAAGGGGGTGACCGTGGCCGAAACCCTGGCGGAAACGCGCGCCGCGATCGAGGAGGTGTTCGCCGGCCGCTTCGGGGCCGCCGGCGCCGCCCTGGTGCTGGAGGAACGACTGAGTGGGCCTGAGGTGTCGGTGTTCGCCCTCACCGATGGCCGCGGCATGGTGCTGTTGCCCCCGGCCCAGGACCACAAGCGCATCGGCGAAGGGGACACGGGCCCCAACACCGGCGGCATGGGGGCCTATGCGCCGGCGCCCCTGCTGGATGCGGCAGGGCTGGAGCAGGTGCGACGCACGGTGCTGGAGCCCACCCTGGCGGCCCTGAGAGCGCGCGGCATCGACTACCGAGGCGTGATCTACGCCGGTCTGATGCTCACCGCGGCTGGCCCGAAGGTGATCGAGTTCAACTGCCGCTTCGGCGATCCGGAATGCGAGACGGTGATGCCCCTGCTGGGGCCTGAACTGGCGGCGGTGCTGCTCGCCTGCGCCCGGGGGGATCTGGGCCAGGCCCCGGAGCTGACCATCGCCCCCGGTTGCAGCGCCTGCGTGATCGCCGCCGCCGCGGGCTACCCGGGGGAGGTGCGCCAGGGCGATGCGATCACCGGCACGCTGGGGGCCTCCGAGCAGCTGCAACTGTTCCATGCCGGCAGCCGTCGGGGGACGGACGGGGTCTGCCGCACGGCTGGCGGCCGGGTGCTGGCGGTGGTGGCCCAGGCCGAAGACTTCGACGCGGCCTTCGCCGCCGCTTACGAGGGTTTGTCCCAGGTGCACTTCGAGGGCATCACCTTCCGGCGGGACATCGGCCATCAGGTGCGTCGCCCCTAGGGTGGTGGGCTACCCCAGGCTCCGGCCGCTTGATCGCCGACCCCCACGCCACGGATCCCGGAACCACTGACCCCAGTGACACTCCTCCCGGTGCCTCGCACCCAACCGAGGGCACTGGCCTGGTGGCTGATGACCTGGCCGATGAAGACCTGGCCGACAAAGACCCGGTCAATGCTGAGCTTGTCGGTGCTGAGCTTGCCGGGGCTGGCCAGGACGGCGATCCCCAGGCCGGATCGTCCCTCTCCGGCGGAGCGAACGGCCTGAGCTGGAGGCCGCCGCCGGCTGCGCAAGAAACTGGTCTGAACTGGCGCCAACGACTGGGCCGCTGGTGGGCCGAATTCAGCCTCCAGACCAAGCTGCTGGCGGTGGCCACCCTGGTGGTGAGCCTGATGATGACCGGCATCACGTTCATTGCCCTCAACAGCATCCAGACGGATGCGCGCTTGAGCGACACCCGCTTCGCCCGCGACCTGGGGCTGCTGCTCTCCGCCAACGTCACCCCCCTGGTGGCGGAAGGCAACGACAGGGAACTGGCGGCGGTGGCCGAGCGCTTCTGGCGCACCACCCGCAGCCTCCGCTACATCTTCTTCGCCGACCCAGAGGGCGTGATCTACCTGGGGATCCCGATCAGCGGCACCAGCAACAGCAGCGAGTTGCTGCTCAGCCGCCGGCTGGAGTTGCCCGCCGAACTCAAGCGCCGCCCCCAGAACCCCCTGGTGCGCCAGCACCTCACCCCCGATGGTGCGGTCACCGATGTGTTCGTCTCGCTGGTGAACGAGGGGCGCGATCTGGGGGTACTCGCCCTGGGAATCAACCCCAACGAAACCACCCTGGCCAGCGCCGCCCTCACCCGTGAGGTGACCGTGGCGGTGTTCATCTCGATCTGGGTGCTGGTGATTCTCGGGGCGGTGTTCAACGCCCTGACGATCACCCGTCCGGTCAAGGAGCTGCTGATGGGGGTGCGCGCCATCGAGGGCGGCGATTTCGCCGCCCGCATCGGCCTGCCGATGGGCGGGGAGCTCGGGGAGCTGCTGGATGGCTTCAACCTGATGGCCTCACGGCTGCAGTCGTACGACGAGGCCAACATCGAGGAATTGACGGCGGCCCAGGTCAAGCAGCAATCCCTGATCGCCACCATGGCCGATGGGGCCGTGCTGCTCGATGCCGAGGGCCAGATCGTGCTGGTGAACCCCACCGCCCGGCGTCTGTTCCGCTGGGAGGGCCGCAACCTGGAGGGGCGGGAACTCACCGCTGAACTGCCGGAAAGGCTGGCGATCGAATTGCAGGTCCCCCTGGAGACCCTGCTCAGCGGCGCCAGGGAGATCAACGACGTGCGCTGCAGCTTCGGGGATCCAGCCCGCACCCTGCGCATCGTGCTCCAGTCGGTGCGCGACGCCAGCGGCGAGAGCCTCAAGGGCATCGCCGTGACGATCCAGGACCTGACCCGCGAGGTGGAGCTGAACGCGGCCCAGAGCCGCTTCATCAGCAACGTGTCCCATGAGCTGCGCACGCCGCTGTTCAACATCAAGAGCTACGTGGAAACCCTCCACGACCTCGGAGATCAGCTCACCGAGCAGGAAAAGAAGGAATTCCTGGCGATCGCCAACGATGAGACCGACCGGCTCACGCGCCTGGTCAACGACGTGCTCGACCTCTCACGCCTGGAATCGGAGCGGGTCTGGACGTTTGAGCCCATGGAGCTGCGGCCAGCGATCGAGCAGACCCTGCGCACCTACAAGCTCAACGCCGACGAGAAGGGGGTTCGCCTGGATCTGGAGGTGGATGCCCAGCTCCCGCTGGTGCGCGGCAACTGGGATCTGCTCCTGCAGGTGTTCGACAACCTGCTGGGCAACGCGCTCAAGTTCACCGCCCCCGGAGGTCGGGTGGCGCTGCGGGCCTACCCCTGGCCCGACACCTGCAGCCTGGATCCCGATGCCTCCACCGCGGCCCACGACGATCAACGTCCGTCCTGCGCGCTCACCTCACCCCTGCCGCGGCTGCGGGTGGAGGTGGCCGACAGCGGCAGCGGCATCTCCATGGAAGATCAAGAGCGCGTCTTTGAGCGCTTCTACCGGGTGGAGAACGCCGTCCACACCGAAGCAGGCACCGGCCTGGGGCTCTCGATCGTGTGCGGCATTCTTGAGAAGCACGGCAGCCGCATTCAGATCGCCAGCGAGCTGGGGGTGGGCACCACCTTCTGGTTCGATCTGCCCCTGGAGCAGGCCGATGGCGACGAGCTGCGCCTGGACGCCGAACGGCGCAGCCAGCCCACGGGCGGCATGGCCCTGGTCTGAGGCCGGCCTGCATCAGGGCCTTGTGTTGACGTTGGGGTGAGCGGCGGGGGAAGATCTTTGTTTGACTTCGCTGCGCCGTGCGCCAGGCCCAATGACGGCGGTTCTTGAACCACTCGGTACTTGAACCAAACCAACCCCGTCAGCCTGTCCATGCCCCCCCTGCCCATGAGTTCCTCCCCCGACACCGCTGCCGCCAACGAGCCGAACGGCACCTACGCCATCGTCGAAACCTCCGGCACCCAGTTCTGGCTGCAGCCCAACCGTTACTACGACCTCGATCGGATCCATGCCGAGGTCGATGACACGGTGACCCTGGAGAACGTGCTCCTGGTCAAGGGTGCCGCCGGCGCCACCCTCGGCCGCCCCTACGTGGATGGCGCCAGCGTCGAGCTCAAGGTGCTGGAGCACCGCCGCGGGCAGAAGATCATCGTCTACAAGATGCGCCCCAAGAAGAAGACGCGCCGCAAGAACGGTCACCGCCAGGAACTGACCAGGGTTCTGGTGCAATCGATCACCGTGGCCGGCAAGGCCCTCGCCTGATCCCCCGGCTTTCCCCCAACCACCTCACTTCCAAACCATGGCCCACAAGAAAGGCACAGGCTCCACCCGCAACGGCCGCGACTCCAACAGCAAGCGCCTGGGCGTCAAGCGCTACGGCGGTGAAACCGTGACCGCCGGCTCGATCATCATTCGCCAGCGCGGCACCTCCGTGCTCCCCGGCCTCAACGTCGGTCGCGGCACCGATGACACCCTCTTCGCCCTGGTGGACGGCATCGTCAGCTTCGACTCAATCAAGCGCAATCTGCGCAACCGCAAGCGCGTCAACGTGGGCTGAGCAGGTCGCCGCTGGGGCTGGCCAGCCGGTAGGCGCGGGTGGTGATCAAGAAGGGGTGAAACACCTCAAGGAAACGGCCCTGCAGCGTGCGGAAGAATCGCTCCACCAGGGCGGGATCATCGATGTGGAAAGGAAACTCCCCTGAGAAGCCCTTGAAGAAGTACCAATTGAGCAGGGCGATGGCGGCGGGTTCCATGCGGCCCTCGAAAATCTCCAGCTGACCCGCGGGATCCGCCAGGTGCTCCAGCACATCCAGGCAGACCACGGTGTCGAACAGCCCCGGCAGGGCGGGATCCTCCAGGTCGCGGAAGCAGCGCAGCTTGTCTTCGAGGCCAAAGGCCTGGGCCCGCTCGGCCACGAACGCACGGTTGTGGGGGTTGAGATCGACGAACCACACCCTCTCCACCTGGGGCAGCGCCGCTGCAGCCAGGGCATGGGTGCCGATGCCGCCACCGAAATCGAGCACCTGACCACGGGCGAACCGCTCCTGCAGGCGCAGGGTGTCGGCGATGTAGGGGGCGCTGCCCAAGTGCCAGGCCGCCAGTTCGAGCAGGTGAGCGGTGCCCACCTCCTGCTCATAGAAGGCCGTGGCCTGGGCTGGATCGAAGGCCCCGGGGTGCAGGGCCGCCAGATCAGCGGTGCTGCTGGGCAGGCGCCGCTCCAGATCCTGGGGGCTCAGCTCCAGGTGGGACGCCAACTGACGCTTGAGCGCAAAGCCATCGGCGACGAAGCGCTCCAGATCCAGAACTGCTGCCGCCACCGCCAAGATCTGCTCCCGAGTGCTCACCGTAGTTCGCCCCCCAACCCCGCCCCCAGTTCAGCCCCGAGTTCCGCTCCCAGTTCAGCCCCGGCGCCGGGAACCTCCAGCCAGCGCCGCAACCAGGCCACCAGCAGATAGAAGGGCAGGGTGTCCAGCAGGGCGGCCACCAGCTTGAACAGGTAACCGCTGGCGATGAACGAGCCCAACTGGGGCAGCACCGGCTGGCCCTCGTCCACCGGCAACACGTGGGCGGCGTAATGGCTGATCAGCACCACGGCGCTGGTGTCCACCAGCTGGCTCACCAGGGTGGAGCCGTTGTTGCGCAACCACAGGGCCTTGCCGCCGCTGAGGCGCTTCCAGAAATGGAACAGGCGCACGTCGGTGAACTGGGCCGCCAGGTAAGCCACCATCGAGGCCCCCACGGCCCCGAAGGCCAGCCTGCGCACCTCGAAGAAGGTGCTGCCGTCGCTGCCGGGAAACCCCGGAAGCACCCCGCCCAACCAGAGAATCAACACGATCCAGCCGTTCAGCAGCAACCCCACCCAGACCAGCTGGCCCGCCTTCTGCTCCCCCCAGATCTCGCTGATCAGGTCGGTGCACAGAAACGTCACCGGGTAGGGCAAGGCCCCCACGGCCACCACCACCGGCCATCCGCCGATCGAACCGAGGCTGAGGAAACGCGTCAGGCCGAGGATATTGAGCATCCCCATGGTGCCCAGGAAGATTCCGGCCAGCACCAGGAAGGCCAGGTCACGGCGGTTGGCGAGCTTCATGGATTCCAGCTGCTGGGCACGGCTCCCCATAGGGTGGCGAGCCGTCACCGACCTGGCCCGCCGTGGCGCCCCCCAGCCCCGAGAATCACTGCGGCTTCCTGGTGTTGGACAAGCCCGCCGGGCTCACCTCCCACGACTGCGTGGCCCGGGTGCGCCGCGCCTATGGCCTCAAACGTGTGGGCCATGGCGGCACCCTCGATCCGGCCGTCACTGGAGTGCTTCCGATCGCCCTGGGGCCCGCCACACGGCTGCTGCCCTACCTCGAGGGGGCCAAGGCCTACCGGGGGGTGATCCAGCTGGGGCTGTCGACCAGCAGCGACGATCTGAGCGGTGAGCTGATCGCGCGGCGGCCGGTGCCACTCCTGAGCGCGGCGAACCTGGAGGCCGCCCTGGCCCCCTTCCAAGGGGCGATCCTGCAGCGTCCGCCCCAGGTTTCGGCCGTGCACGTGGGAGGAGAGCGGGCCCATGTGCGCGCCCGGCGGGGCGAAACCATGGAGCTGGAGCCAAGGCCGGTGACGATCGAACACCTGCGGCTGCTGGGCTGGCAAGCGGAATCGGGCCAGCTGGAGCTGGAGCTGCGCTGCTCGGCCGGCACCTACATCCGATCCCTGGCCAGGGATCTGGGGGAGAGTCTGGGTTGCGGCGCCGCCCTGGCCCAGTTGCGGCGCACCGAAGCCCTTGGCTTCGACCTGATCGTCAGTGTCCCCCTGGAGGCTCTCGATCGCACACCCCGTCCGCCCCTGATCGATCCGCTCAGCGCCCTGGCGCACCTGCCCCTTCAGCGCCTGGGGGCCGCCGACCAGCTCAGCTGGTGTTGCGGCCGTGCCATTGCCAGCGCCATGACCCTGGCGAATGATCAGACGGTGGTGGTGGTGAACCCCGAGGGCCAGTGGGCGGGCATCGCCCGCGCCGACGGCGACGGCCTGCTCCAACCGAAGCTGGTGCTGGGCGCACGGGGTTGAGATGGCCGGACACAGCAAGTGGTCCCAGATCAAGCGCACCAAGGCGGTGGTCGACGCCAAGCGCGGCGCCGTGTTCACCCGCCTCGGACGGGAGATCACCGTGGCGGCCCGCAGCGGTGGGGATCCAGCCGGCAACTTCCAACTGCGCACGGCGATCGAAAAGGCCCGCGCCGCCGGAATGCCCAACGCCAACATCGATCGAGCGATCGCCAAGGGGTCCGGCCGGGGTGATGCCGGCAACGACCTGGAGGCGATCCGCTACGAGGGCTACGGCCCCGGCGGGGTGGCCGTGCTGGTGGACGTCTTCAGCGACAACCGCCACCGCACGGCGGCGGACCTGCGCCTGGCCTTCAGCAAACACGGCGGCAACCTGGGGGAGAACGGCTGCGTGGGCTACCTGTTCGACCTGCGCGGCGTCGTGCGGCTCAGCGGCAGCGCTTTAGACGAGGAGGCCCTGCTCGAGAGCCTGCTGGAGCAAGAGGTGATCAGCTACAGCCTCGAAGACGATGGCGCCGAGGTGCTCTGCGAACCGGCCCAGCTGGAGGGGCTGCAGGCGGCGCTGGTGGCGGCCGGCTGGAGGGTGGAGGGCTGTGAGCTGCGCTGGCAAGCTGAAACCCCCTGCCGCCTCGACGACCTGGACAGCCTGCAGGCCAGCCTGCGGCTGCTTGAAGCGCTCGAATCACTGGACGACGTCCGCAGCGTCAGCTCGAACCTGGAGGCCACAGACGCCCTGCTGGAAGCCGCGATGGCCTGATGCCTCAGCCCTCGAGTCCCAGGGCCGCCCGGTCGGCGATCACCGACAGATCGGGGTGCCCCAGCAGCCAGCTGGCGGGCAGCGCCTCCTGGGGAGGCCCCTCAAGCACCCGCCGCAGGATCGGCGCCTTCGAGGCCCCGGTGACCACCAGCACCAGGCTCCTGGCCGCCAGGATCTCCGAGAGGCCCACCGTGATCGCCCGCTCCGGCACCCGCTGCGGATCACCACCAAAGGCAGCGGCGTTCTGACGCCGGGTGGCCGCGCTCAGGCGCAGGCAGCGGGTGATGACACCTGGGCCGCAGGGGGGCTCGTTGAAGCCCACGTGGCCGTTCTCCCCCAGCCCGAGCAACTGCAGCCCCAGGCCACCGGCGGCGGCCAGGGCGCGCGCGTAGCGGCGGGCCTCGGCCTCGGGATCGGGGGCGCCGCCATCGGGCAGGCGCAGCTGGGCGGGGGAAAGGCCCAGGGGTTCCCCCAGATTCCGGTCCATGGCGGCGTGAAAGGAGGCCGGATGGTCCGCCGCAAGGCCGATGTAGTCATCCAGGTTGAAGCTGCTCCAGCCCGCCAGCAGCCGTCCCCGCACAACCGGTTCGAAGGCCTCCAGGCGCCGGCGCAGGGCCGCATAGACCGGCTCCATGGTGCGGCCGGTGGCGAGTCCCAGGGGGCGCCGCCCAGCGGCGCTGAGGGCCTCGATCAGCCGATCGACCACCCGCTCGGCCACCGCCTCGGCATCGGCTTCCACCAGCAAACGATCCTGGGAAAGCGGCATGGGGCTGGGCCGTGGGCGACGAACGACGTTTGAAAACCCTGAAGCGGATCGAGCCAAGGGGCGTGCGCAAGCGGGCAACCTGGGTGGGCGTAGAACCCAGCGTCTGCCCTCAGGGTTGGCGGTTGGCGATCACCGTCGGGATGCGGAACGTGGTGGCCGTAGGGCTGGCGGCTGGGCTGCCGGCGCTGGACGGCAGGGAGCTCAGCTGGGCCACGCTCTCGCGAAACGGTCCCACCTCCACGCCCTGGTAAAAGTGGCGCAGGATCGCCTCAAAGCCCTCCCCGCGGCGGGCCAGGCCGAAGGCACCCCACTGGCTCATGCCCACCCCGTGGCCGAAGCCGCGGCCGATCGCCACCAGGCCGGTGATCGGGGCAGCGGCAGGAGCGAACACGTCCGGCAACGGCGGCGGGCCAGGCAGCGGCGCGCCGCTGGCGGAATCCACCGCCAGGGGCCAGCGAGTGCGGGCCGCCCCGCCCCACGCCGCCTGGCCCTGGGGATCCGCCCCCAGGGATGGGAGCCCGAGGGCCTCGGTGCCTAGGGGCTCGAAGCGCACCGTGGTGCTCCTGAGACCAAGGCGGCGGCGCAGGTCGGCCCCGCTCAGCAGCAGCTGGCCGCGGGGACCCAGCACCCGTGCCTGGCGCACCCGGCCGGTGCTGGAACTGGAGAGCACCTCGATCCGACTGGCCCCGCCGATCTCGGCAAAAGCCCGCTGCAGTTGCTCCGGCGGCAGCGGCTGTCGCCAGACGCGCACGGGGCTTTGCTCGTCGAAATCGCTCACGCTCACCAGGTAGGGGAGCTGGCGGGCCCACAGTTCGCCGCTGTTCTCCGTGCTGCCACCGCTGCTGCTGTGGAAGACGGCGTTGATCAGGGCCTGGCGGTAGGTGATCACCAGGGTGCGGGTGCCCCGCACCGCCTCCCAGGTGGAGGGAGTTTCCGCCTCGACCCCCTTGTAGGCCTGGCTGGCCACGGTGGCCCGCAGGTCGAAGGGAGCCTCGGGCTTGCGCTGCTGCAGGGCGTAGGTGCGGGCCGCCACGGCCTGGGCCCGCAAGGCCTCCAGGGGCCAGCTGGCGGGCATTTCGCTGCCCACCACGCTGGGCAGATAGCTCTCGACCCCCAGGTGGTTGATCAGCTGAAGCTGGGAGGCTCCTGGCAGCACCTGGAGCCGGCCGCGGTAGCGGCGGTTCTCCACCGCCAGGGCGCCATCGCCTCCCGCCTGGCTCAGGGGCTCGATCCAGAGTTCATACGCGACCACAGGGCGCATCAGCCCCTGGGCCTCCACCTGGGCGGCACTCAGCCGCAGGCTGAGGGGTTGACCCGCGGCGGTCTCCGCCAGCACCGTGCCGCGGCCGTCCCGCAGACGCAGACCACCGGCCAGACCGCTCACGGTGGCGGCGGCGCTCTCCAGCAGCAGCACGCGCACTTGCGGTTCTCCCTGCTGGGCCCGGCCCTCCCTGGGCAGCAGCAGTGACAGACCCAGCGCCGCCGCGGTGACCAGGGGCAGGCGGCGCCTGAGGGCTAGGGGCAGGGCAAGGGTGCGTGGCATCGAAGCGCGCAGGAGGAGTCGAAGGGCGGCGCCATTGTGGCCGCCGGCTACGCCTGCCGCCAGTGCCCGCCACGACGCCGGCAGGACCGATGGCCTACAAGGCGTGACAGCATGCAGCTGGCATCACCCTGGGCGTGCAGATCACCTTCCTAGGCACGAGTTCGGGCGTACCGACCCGTGCCCGCAACGTTTCGGCCGTTGCCCTGCGCCTGCCCCAGCGCCCCGAGCTCTGGCTGTTCGATTGCGGTGAAGGCACGCAGCACCAGTTCCTGCGCAGCGACCTGCGGGTGTCGCAGCTGCGCCGGATCTTCGTCACCCACATGCATGGCGACCATGTGTTCGGTCTGCCGGGCCTGCTGGCCAGCCTGGGGATGGCCGGCAGCTGCCCCGGGGTGGATCTCTATGGCCCCGAGCCCCTGCGCGACTACCTCGATGGGGTGCTGCGCACCTCCTCCACCCGCATCGGCTATCCCCTGCGGGTGCACCGGGTGGAGGCGGCGGCCCGCAGCGGCGACCCCCTGCTCGAAGACGACGATCTGGTGGTGCGCTGCACACCGTTGAACCACCGGGTGCCCGCCTTCGCCTACCGCATCGATCAAAAACCCCTGGCAGGCCGCTTCGACATCGAGCGGGCCCGGGAACTGGGCATTCCCCCCGGACCGATCTATGCCGAACTGAAGCAGGGACGCAGTCTGCAGCTGGAGGATGGGCGCCTGATCGATGGCCGCAGCCTCTGCGGAGCGCCGCGGCCTGGCCGCAGTGTTGTGTACTGCACCGACACGGTGTTCTCGGAGGCGGCGGTGGCGCTGGCCCGCGGCGCCGACCTGCTCATCCACGAATCCACCTTCGCCCACCGGGAAGCGGAGATGGCCTATCAGCGCCAGCACTCCACCAGCACCATGGCCGCCCAGACGGCGGCCGAAGCGGGGGTGGGCCAGTTGGTGCTCACCCACCTGAGTCCCCGCTACGCCCCCGGGAATGCCCTCACCCCCGACGACCTGCTTGCGGAGGCCCGGGCGATCTTCCCCAACACCGTGCTCGCCAGGGATTTCATGAGCCTTGAGGTGACCCCCTCCGGGGAGTGAGCCAGGGCCGCAAAGCAGCTGTGGCTGCAACACTTCGTGATTCCGCCCCGGCAGGCACTCCGCCCGTGATACAAGGGCTCTGGTGTGGTGCCACCGCCATTTTGCCAGCTCCCTTCATGGCTTCTTTCCTCTCCTCTGCGCTCCGGGCCGCGGCCAGAATCCTGTTGGTTCTGCCGCTGGCGCTTCTGGTCTGTTTCGGGGCTCCAGTGGCCGCGGCCAACTGGGATGCCGCCACCTTGACGGTGCCCGGCGGCCCCGACGGCAGCCTGGTCAGCTTCAGCGAGCAGGAGATCAAGGCCGGCCGCAAGCTCTTCAACGAAAGCTGCGGCAGCTGCCACGCCGGTGGCATCACCAAGACCAACCAGAACGTGGGCCTTGACCCCGAAACCCTGGCCCTGGCCACCCCTCCACGCGATTCGGTCGACGCCTTGGTCGATTACATCAAGGACCCCACCTCCTACGACGGGGAGTACAGCATTTCCGAAATCCACCCCAGCATGCGCAGCAGCGAGATCTTCGTGAAGATGCGCGACCTCGACGACAACGACCTTCGCCTGATCGCCGGTTACATCCTTGTGGCCCCGAAGGTGCAAGGCATCCAGTGGGGCGGCGGCAAGATCTACTTCTGATTGAGCCCCCGGACGTCAGCCGGCGCTCAAACCTCCTCTGCCAAAGCCGCGGCCGTGTCCGCGGCTTTTTCATGGCGCTTGCTGTACCACCACTCCTGCAACTCGCGATCCAGCCGCTGGGCGAACAGGGTCAGGATCGTGCGCGTCGGACGTGAGCCAGGCTGCAGCAGCTCCACGGCGTAGGAAGGGCAGCGGCGGGCCGCCAGGTCGGCCACGAAGCGCCTGCCAATGCGGCGCCAGCTGGGCTCCTTGCTGCGCCAGGCCAGACGACAGCAGGGCCAGGGCAGCTCCTCTCGATCAAACAGTCGGCAGCAGGGGCCGAGCACCCTGTAGCTGTATTGGCCCCCCGGGCTGGTATGGATGCTGCCGGGTTCCAGCAGCTCCTGCACCAGTGCGGGTCGGGACCCTGAGGAAACCTCAGCCAAGGCGGCACCGGGGATAGTGAGCGACAAAAAAGCCACCCAGCAGGGTGGCGACGCTGAACGCAGGGTTCAAGGGCGGGAGGGGCCCGATTGGTCCCCTCCCGGAGGGCTCAATAGAGCTCTTCTTCGGTGTGGGTCTTGATGGTGACGTCGGAGGTGGGGTAGGCCACGCAGGTCAGCACAAAACCGGCTTCGATCTGGTCGTCGTCGAGGAAGCTCTGATCCGACTGGTCCACGGTGCCGGCGGTGAGCTTGCCCGCGCAGGTGGAGCAGGCGCCGGCGCGGCAGGAGTAGGGGAGGTCGATGCCCTGCTCTTCAGCAGCGTCGAGGATGTACTGGTCGTCGGGGACCTCAATCGTCTTGTTGAGACCCTCGCTCTCGTTGACGAGGGTGACCTTGTAGGAAGCCATGGAAGGGATTAGGGCTCACAGGCGCCTGGTGGGTTCCGGGCCTGTAGGACCGCACCTTCCTACATCCAGAAGGGGCCGATCCCGCCAATTCAGCCGCTCTGGCCAGAGAAGCCCAATCAAAGCGAGGGCACAGATCAGTGTGCCTTATGTAACTTTGGTGGACTCGGCAACGGCGGAGCGCAGCTCCAGCAGCCCCCACGGGCCCTGGGAGCCCACCAGTTCCGCCCGCCATCCCCAGGCCGCAAGCGCCCCGCGCAGCCCCTCCACCTGCTCCAGCAGCAGGCCACTGAGGTAGCCCACCCCAGCGGCTGAGAGCACCGCGACGAACTGGGGAGCGAGGGCCTCGATCACCGGCGCCAGGATGTTGCAGAGCAGCAGATCGGCGGGACGCCCGGCGAGCAACTCCGCCAGCACCTCCACCGAACCCTGGGCCACCTGGAGTCGCTCCCCAGCACCATCCGGTGCGCTGCCCTGATCAAGGCCATTGAGGGCGGCGTTCTCCCCCGTGGCACGCACCGCCAGGGCATCGGTATCGCTGGCGGCCAGGGAGGCCGCCCCCAGGCGCAGGGCCCCGAGGCCGAGGATGCCGCTGCCGCAGCCCAGATCCGCCACCCGCAGCCCCGCGAGCGTCCCGCCCCGCGAGCGCGCCAAGGTTTCGAGCGCCTCCAGGCAGAGGCGGGTGGTGGGGTGGCTGCCGGTGCCGAAGGCGCTGCCTGGATCGAGGTGGATCACCAGCCGCTCCCGGTGTTCCTCCGGCAGCTCCAGCCAGGCCGGCAGGATCAGGAAACGCTCGCCCACCGGATCCGGCTGCCAGTGCTGCTTCCAGCTGAGACTCCAGTCTTCATCGCTCTGCTGAAACCACTGCAGAGGCGGCAGGGCCAGGCCAAAGGTTTCGGCCAGGGGTGCGAGGGCGCCCTCCAGGCGCCCTCGTTCGGCTTCGGGCCAGTCGACCTCAGGCAACCAGGCCACCAGCTGGTGGGCACGGGGATCGGCAGGGAGCGATCGAATCGCCACCCGCACGATCCCCAGCTGCGGCAGTTTCCACAGCAGCGACTCCTCCAGTTCAGCCGGTGCCGCCATCTCCAGTCGCCACCAGCCCTGGGCTGCCATCGCCTGGGCGCTCAGAGGGTGACCGGGTGGGCGTCCTGGATGCCCTCGATGGCCACGACGGTGGCCAGCAGGCTGGGGGGGATGGGGTCATCGAGGCACAGCACCATCAGGGCATCACCGCGCACGACCCGACGTCCCACCTGCATCGAGGCGATGTTGACGTTGTGCTCACCGAGCACCGAACCCAGCTTGCCGATGATGCCGGGCACGTCCCGGTGGCGGGTGAAGAGCATGTGGTCGCTGGGGGCCACGTTCACCGGGAACTCGTCGATGGTGGTGATGCGCAGGTCGCCGTCGGCGAACACAGCCCCGGTGACAGTGTGCTGGCCATTGGCGCCCCGGGCGCTCAGCTGCAGGGAGCCCCCGGCGAAATCACGGCTGGCCTCATCCTTCACCTCCAGCACATGGATGCCGCGCTCCTTGGCCTCGAGGGCGGCGTTCACGTAGTTGATGCTTTCGCCCAGGGCGGTGGAGAGCAGGCCCTTGAGGGCGGCGATCACCAGGGGCTGGGCCGGATGGCTGGCGAAGGCGCCCTGCAGGCGCACTTCCAGTTCGCTGATCTGGCCGCCGGCGAGTTGGCTGATCAGCTGACCGAGGGTCTCGGCGAGCTGCAGGTGGGGCTTGAGCCGCTCCATCACCTCGGCATTGAGTCCGGGGATATTGACGGCACTGCGGGCGGGCTGCCCCAGCAGCACGTCGCGGATCTGCTCAGCCACGTCGATCGCCACGTTTTCCTGGGCCTCTTCGGTGGAGGCACCCAGGTGCGGGGTGAGGATCAGGCGCTCGCCGACGCTGCGCAGGGGCGAATCGGCCTCCAGGGGCTCCTTGGCATAGACATCTAAGGCTGCGCCGGCGATCACGCCGGTCTTCACCGCCTCGGCCAGGGCCGCTTCGTCGACGATGCCGCCGCGGGCACAGTTCACCAGCCGGGCGGTGGGTTTCATCGTGCGCAGCAGCGCAGCGTTCACCAGGTTCTCGGTGTCAGGGGTGCGGGGCAGGTGCAGGGTGATGTAGTCGGCTTCGGCGAACAGCTCCGGCAGCGGCAGCAGCCGCACCTGAATCTGCTGGGCGCGTTCGGCGGTGATGAATGGGTCGTAGGCCAGCACCTCCATGCCCATGGCCTTGGCCACCCGGGCCACGTGGGAGCCGATCTTGCCCAGGCCCACCACGCCCAGCTTTTTCTTGTAAAGCTCGTTGCCCACGTAGGTCTTGCGATCCCAGCCACCGGCGATCGTGCTGGCGTGGGCCTGGGGCACGTGGCGGGAGAGCGCCAGCATCAGCGCCAGGGCCTGCTCGGCGGCCGCGATCGTGTTCCCCTCGGGGGAGTTGACGACGATCACACCGCGGCGGGTGGCGGCCGGCACATCGACGTTGTCGACGCCAACGCCGGCCCGGCCGATGATGCGCAGCTTGCTGGCGGCTTCGATGATCTCGGCGGTCACCTGGGTGCCCGAGCGGATCATCAGGGCGTCGTAGTCACCGATGATCGCCTTGAGTTGGTCCGGGGAAAGAGAGGTGCGTACGTCCACCTCGGCCACCTGAGCGAGGATGTTGATCCCCGTCTGATCGATCGGGTCGGAAACGAGAACCTTCGTCATGAACCAGCTGGGCGCCGCCGGTCGTGAAGTGTAGTGAGCGGTCCGGGCGCGCCCTGCGGCCAGGGAGAATCAGCGGGTACGCAAGGTTGACGTGGGGAACTGTGTGGTGGCGGTGTTGGCGGATCGCCGCCAGTTGCACCGGCTCAGGGATCAGCTCGCCGAGCTGAACCCGCCCCCCAGCGCGCTGGTGCCGATCGGCGACCAGGAAACCGACGTGCTCACGGTGGCACGGCTCAATCCCGCCATCGGCCGCCGCCTGCGGCAGCGCAGCATGGCCCGCTGGCTGATGCCCTTCGGTTTCTTCGCCGGCCTCACCTTCACCCAGATCACCGACCTGCAGACCTTTGCCTTCCTCGGCACCTGGGGCGAACCGCTGATGGGCGGCCTGCTGGGGATGGCCTCCGGCTGGATGGGCAGCTTCGCCGCCGCCGCCAGCATCGTTCCCGAGGACGACGACCGCATCCGCAGCCTGCGCAACCGGCTCAACGAAGGCAACTGGCTGCTGCTGGTGGAGACCCCCCGCGGCGTCGAGCTGCCGATGGGCCTGCTGCAGAAGGCCGGGGTCCAGGCGGTGGTGACCCTGGCGGAAAGCTGATGCTGCCCCGCCAGAGCCTGCTGGACGGGAGCCGTGCGCCCACTGACCTGGGCGCCTTGATCGACCAGGCCGAGGAGGCCCTGCGCACCTGGCAGCCCCGCTGGAGCCCGTTCGTGGCGGCGGCCGTGGCCGAGGAGGCCGAAGAGCGCCTGGGGCAGCTCACTGAACTGACCGTGACGGCCCGTGGCGGCTGGCCCCAGGCCGAACGGAGTCGCCTCTGCTTCAGCCGCCGCACGGGCGAGGGGGAGGAGGCCGGGCCGCCCGCGGGCGAAGCCGAGGCACCGGCCCCGATCACCGCCCTGGAACTGGCCGGCAATTTTCTGTTCGATCCCGCCGATGCCAGCGATTTCCGCAACGCCCTGCTGGCCGCGGGCGCTGAGCCAGGCGACCTAGGGGACCTCTGGGTGCGCGGCGACCGGGGCGCCCAGCTGCTGGCCACCCCGGAGCTGGCCGAGCGCCTGCTGGAGCAACAGAACCAGGGCCCGCTGCTGGTGCGAACGGTGCCAGTGCAGATCGAACGTCTGAGCCTGGAGCAGTTGCAATTCCCCAGCCGACGGGCACCCCGGCGGCTCAGCAGCGTGGAGGCCTCCTGCCGGCTCGATGCGGTGGCCTCGGCCGGGTTCGGGCTTTCGCGCAGCCGCATGGTCGCGCTGATCCGCGCCGGGGCGGTGCGCCTCAACTGGGCGGCGGTGAGCAGCCCCAGCCGGGAGCTGGTGGCGGGAGATCGCATCCAGCTGGACAACCGGGGCGAGCTGACGATCGAGGCGGTGGAGCCCACCAAACGGGAGCGCTGGCGGCTGGTGATGCTGCGCCGCTGATCGGGCGATCAAGCCGAAGGGGCGCTGGCGTTGGGGCGCGGGGAGACCCGCGCGGGCGGCTGCTAGGTTTTCGGAGCTTGGGCTGAGGCCCAGAGGGGCGATTAGCTCAGAGGTAGAGCACTACCTTGACACGGTAGGAGTCACTGGTTCGATTCCAGTATCGCCCATTTGTTCTTATCAACAAAGCCTGGAAATGATCACGGCGGATCTACCTTTCACCGTCGTGATTGGCCTGGCACGCTCTGGCATTGGCGCCGCCCGCCTGCTCTCCGCAACCGGCGAAAGGGTGCGGCTGATCGAATCGAAAGGCGCTGACGAGCAGCAGCGCCTGGCCGCCGAACTGGAGGCCGAAGGAATTCAGGTGTGCCTGAACACCCCCCTGGCGATCGAGGCGTTCCACTGGCCGGGGGGACGGGCGGTCAAGGTGGTCGTCAGCCCGGGCATCCGCTGGGACCACCCCACCCTGGTGGAGCTGCGCCAGTCGGGGGTGGAGGTGATTGGCGAGATGGCGGTGGCCTGGGGGGCTGCCCTCTCCACGGTGCCCTGGATCGGCATCACCGGCACCAACGGCAAGACCACCGTCACCCATCTGGTGAGCCATCTGCTGGGGACCGCCGGGCTGGATGCGCCGATGTGCGGCAACGTCGGCCGCTCGGCCGCCGAGTTGGCCCTGCAGCGCCGCTCCGAGGGGCTACCCCAGCCTGATTGGCTGGTGGTGGAACTGAGCAGTTACCAGATCGAGGCGGCGGCCTGCCTCCGCCCGCGCATCGGTCTCTGGACCACCCTTACCCCCGACCACCTGGAGCGCCACGGCAGCCTGGAGGCCTACCGCGCCATCAAGCGCTCCCTGCTGGAGCGCTCCGCCCTGCGCCTGCTCAACGGCGATGACCCCGACCTGGCCGAGCGGGCTGCCAGCTGGGACGACACCCCCAACGTTCGCTGGATCACGGCGGGACCGCGCGGGGGTCTGCCGGCAGGTCTCGATCCGCTGCTCTGGATCGAGGACGACCAGGTCACGGCCGCCTGCGGGCCCCTCTTTCCCGCCGAAGCCCTGACGATGCCGGGAGCCCACAACCGTCAGAACATGCTGATGGCGACCGCCGTCGGACTGGAGCTGGGCCTCTCGCCCGAGCAGATGGAGCAGGCCTTCCGCTCCTTCCCCGGGGTGCCGCACCGCCTGGAGTTCCTCCGGGAGCTCGATGGCATCAGCTACTTCAACGACAGCAAGGCCACCAACTTCGATGCCGCCGAGGTGGCCGTCAAAGCCCTGGCCAAGCCCGTGGTGGTTCTTGCCGGCGGGGAGCCGAAGCAGGGTGATGCCAGCGGCTGGATCGAGCAGCTCAAGCGCCATGCCCCCGCCGTGGTGCTCTACGGCGCAGCCGCCCAGCCTTTTGAGACGTTGCTGGCCGGCCACGGCTATGGGGGCGAGGTGCTGAGGCTCGAGGGCCTTGGCGAGGCGGTGCCAGGGGCTCAGGCCCTGGCCGAACGCCTGGGCGCCTCGGCGGTGCTGCTCTCACCGGCCTGCGCCAGCTTCGATCAGTACAGCGATTTTGAGGCCCGCGGCGAGCATTTCCGCCACCTGGTCTCAGGCCTCTGAGGGCTCCCCTAGGCGTCGACTCACCAGGTACTGCTGGATGAAGATCGCCGCCAGGGGGCCGGTCACGATCACGGGTACCAGGCAGAACAGGGCCGAGATCAGCACCAGCAATCCGGCGAGAAGCTCGTAGCCCACCAGGCCCCAGCCGAAGCCGCTGTTGAACAGATCACGGAAGCAGGCCAGGAAGGCCGGCCAGATCGGCTCCTCGCTGGTGAACACCCGGCGGATGTAGATCGGGGTGATGAAGGCCACGATCATCCCGGGCACCAGGCAGGCCAGCAAGCCGATCCCCGTGGCCGCCGACACCAGCAGTCCCGCCAGCACATAGCGCCAGAAGTTCTTGCGCAGCAGCGCCAGACCGCTGTTGAAATCAGGGTGCTGGCCGGTGGCGTAGTAGAGCGCGGGGAAGGCCACGATCAGCACCCCCAACAGGCTCACCAGCACCTGATAGACGATCTGGAAGGGGAAATTCAGCAGAGCCTGCAGCCCTTCGGCCCAGCTTGATCCACTTCCACTGTCCTGGAGGAAGCCACCGGTGAGCACCTGGGCGAGAACGGTGGTCAGTGCCGTGATCACACCGAACACCAGCGCCAGGCCAAGGATGACCAGCTGGGTGAGCACGTAGGCCTGCCAGTTGGCCTTGTAGAGGTTCCAGGCTGATTGCAGCGTGGGTCCAAGTGAAGCTTTGGGGTCCGCAGGTGGTTCTTGGTCAGGGGTGCTGGTCATGGAAGAAGAACCAATGGGCCCTGTTTAGTCGCCTTCGCCGCTCCAGCCAACAACGCCGACACATTGCGCTCCTGACAGGCGCTCTCCATAGACTCACTCGCGACCCAAGCGATGCCCCAGCAAGCGATGGCCTTCTGGCTGATGAAGAGCGAACCGGATGTCTACGGCCTCGCCCATCTGGAGCAGGAAGGCACCACCCTCTGGGATGGAATCCGCAACTACCAGGCCCGAAACTTCATGCGCACCATGGCAGTGGGCGATCGGGCGTTTTTTTACCACTCCAACACCCAACCGCCAGGGATCGTCGGCTTGATGGAGGTGATCGAGACCCAGCTGGTGGACCCCAGCCAGTTCGATGCGGGCTCGAAGTACTTCGATCCGGCTTCCAAACCCGAGGCCCCTCGCTGGGACTGCGTGCGCCTGCGCTACGAGCGCAGCTTCAAACGGCTTGTGAGCCTCGATGAGCTGAGGGAAAACTTCAGTGTCGAGGAGCTGGCTGTGGTGCGTCGGGGCAACCGGCTTTCGATCCTGCCGGTGCCCCAGGCCGCGGCGGAGCGGATCTTCGCGCTGTTGGGGGAGCCCGCCTGAGGCGCTTGGTCAGCCCCCTGGCTCAGCGGCGGAACATGTTGGCCAGGTAGCAACGGGTCACCTCCCGGCTCTGCACCCCGTTCTGCACCAGAAACCCCGCCAGGGCGGCCTGAAACAGCCGGTACTGGTCCCAGTTGGGGTGGGCGTCGATGAACCCGCGCATCGACATCAGCAACGCTTCGGGCACCTCGGCCCGCAGGCTGACCATGGACGCCATCACATCTGCCGCCACCACCTCTGAGGACCCGTCCTCCCCCAGCGAAGGGACCTCCAACCCACCGGCCCAAGGCCCCGTGGCCACGGCTGCGTTCAACTGGTTGGGGGACATCGGGTTCATTCAGCCTCGGCGTACGGGCACCAGTTCCCCACACCGCCGCAGCCGCGTCAAATCGCCACAGGCGGCGACCATCCCTGGCGTCCAAGGCTGAGATCCCTGCACTGGCAGGCACTTTCGGCAACGCCCCGTAAGTCGGCCCCGGGCCTGGAGCGGCCCGCCACGGCTGTCAAGGGGACGACCAAGATCGCGGCCGTTCTCCCCAGGTTGCTGTGGGGGCAGGCGGTCCGGGTCCCGTCACCTGTGGAAAATCGGTGCAAAACCCAGCTCACTTGTGGGAGAACTCCGGGCCTGTCGCTCCGATCAGCAGTGCTGATCGGCAGCCGATTTGGTCGGTTGATCTCACAGAACAGTGCCCATGGGCACCATCAGGGCGCTGCGCCCAGCCCCAGCTCCGGCTGCCGATCGAGGGCCTGGGGCAACTGCTCGAGGGCGCGGGCGAAGGCGGCGCTGGCCCCCAGGCCCCAGCTGACCTCCAGGGCCCGCTGGCCTGATTCGGGCGTGAGCACGATCCGCAGCCGCCAACTGTGGCGATCCCCCGCCAGCACCAGCCACCAGGGGCCGCTCTCCAGCTCCAGTTCGATCGTCTCCTCCGCCATCAGCTGTCCTGTCAGGTCGCTGTGCTGGGCCACCAGGCACCCCAGGGCCTGGCGCAGCCCCGCCGCCTCGGCGCCCGTGAGCTCCACGGCCCAGCCCTCGCCTCCGATCAGCACGGAAAAGGGCTGGCGCCCGGGATCACATCCCAGGCGCCAGCCCTCTCCTTCCCATTGCTGGGGGTCCAAGCCCTCAGCCCGGCAGCAGGTCCGGCTGGTCCTGCTCATCGCTGAGTTCGACGATGGCCCGCTGGACGGGCTTGATCATCGAATCTTCCAACAGACCGTCGAAATCATCGAACCGGCGCTGCTTGGCTCGGAAGGCGATCTTCACGGTGGTGAGGTAACGGTTGCTCGACTGACGGATCAGGCTCTCGGCCCGCTGGGCCAGCTCCTTGGGGCTTACATCGCTGCCGATGAACATGAAGAATCCAGCCAATCCAATAACTCTAGGGGAGGGCCCTGCGGACCCAGAGGCGCCCTGCCACCGATAGAACGGAAGCCCCCGCGCCCCGCCCCTGCCATGGCCCAGGACGGCACCCTGGCGATCGACATGGGCAGCACCACCACCGTGGTGGCCTTCCAGGCCGGGGACGGAACCCCGGGCCGGCTGCTGGAGATCCCCCCCTACAGCTGCAGTGATCCGGCGGTGATCCCCAGCCTGCTCTGGTTCAGCGGGCCCGGGGACCTCCGCCCCCTGATCGGCCGCCAGGTGCTTGAAGCCGGCCCCAGCGCCCAGGACAGCCCCCTGCTGTGGAGGGATTTCAAGCGGCGCATCGGTGCCGCCAGCGAGGACCGGCCTGGAGCGCCAGGGCCCCTGTCAGCGGAGCGGGTCGGGGGGCTGCTGCTGGAGCGAATCTGGAAGCGGCTCCCTGGGGAACTGCAGCCCCGGCGCCTGGTGCTCACCGCCCCGATCGACAGCTACCGCCGCTACCGCCAGTGGTTGCAGCAGGCCACCGCCGACCTGCCGGTGGAGGAGATCGCATTGGTGGACGAACCCACGGCGGCGGCCATCGGCGCCGGGCTGCCCCCCGGCAGCCGCGTGCTGGTGGTTGACCTGGGGGGGGGCACGATCGATCTGTCGCTGGTGGCCCTGGAGGGGGGGGAGGGCAAGGCGGCACCGATCGCGCAGCTGTTGCGCTTCGGAGGCCTGCGCCTCGATGACAGCCGCCAAGCCCTGCGCTGCGCCCGGGTCGTGGGCAAGGCCGGCCTGGCCTTGGGGGGGCGGGACATCGACCGCTGGATCGCTGCCGCGCTGGTGCCGGAGGCCTCCCCCAGCGGCAGCCTGTTGGAGGCGGCCGAACAACTCAAATGCGCCCTCTCGAGCGCCCCCGAGGCCGTGGTGACCTGGCTGCCGGGGGCGGCGGCGGCGCCCAGGGCCCTGAGGCTGGAGCGCCGTGACCTCGAAGCCCTGCTGCGGGAGCGGGGCCTGCTGAGCGCCCTCGATCAGCTGCTGGACGCCGTGCTGGCGGCTGGACGGGCGGAGGGCCTGGATCTCGATCAGATCGACGCGGTGCTGCCCGTGGGCGGCAGCAGCCGCATCCCCCTGATCCGGCAGTGGCTCAGCGAGCGTTGCCCGGCCGTGCCCCTGCGGGACGAGCGCCCGATCGAGGCCGTGGCCCTGGGGGCCCTCGCCCTGACCCCCGGCGTCCAGGTCAAAGACGTGCTGGCCCGGGGGGTCTCCCTGCGCTGCTGGGATCGGCGCAGCTTCGAGCACCGCTGGCATCCCCTCTTCCTGGCCGGCCAGAGCTGGCCCACGGGCCGGCCGCTGGAGATGGTTCTGGCCTGCAGCCGCGATGGGCAGGCGGAACTGGAGCTCGCCCTGGGGGAGCCCCGCAACGATCAACGCGCTGAGGTGGTGTTCATCGACGGTCTGCCCCAGTTGCGCAGCCGGCCAGCGGGGCCCCCCGCCGTGGAGCCCTGGGCCGGCCCCAGCCTGCAGCTGGCGCTGGATCCGCCGGGCCGGCAGGGGGTCGACCGCTTGCGGCTGCGCTTCAGCATCGACGCGGCGGGCCGGTTGGTGCTCGAAAGCGAAGACCTGATCACCGGTGAGCGCTCATCGGCCATGGCCCTCGGCGCGGTGCGCTGACTCAGACGGGTCCGTCCCATCAGCACACCCCTCAGCACGCCCCGACCATGGGACGACGGCCGCTCTGCCCCTTCGCCCTGCTGGCGGGGCCGGCGGATCCCTAGAACTGAGCGTCGCTCCGCACCTGCTTCGCCTTGGCCATCCGCCGGCACAGGCTTCCACGTTTCTGGCTCGCGCTCACCCTCGGGCTGGTGAGCGGAGCGGTGCTGGCGGCCCACTGGTGGGAAACCCAGTTGCCCGATCGCCTCGAGCGGGCGGCCCGCACAGGCAAGCTCGACGATTGCCTGCGCTACAGCGAGCAGCTGGCCGCCCTGCGCTGGCTGGGGGATCGCGCCCCCCAGGAGCAGGGGCAGTGCCGGCGCCTCAAGGCCGAAAGCCTCTGGAAGGCCGAGCGTTGGCGCGAGGCCATGAGGCTGCAGTTGCAGCTCGTGAATTCCGATGCGGGCAGCCCCGAAGACCAGCGCCAGCTGCTGGCCTGGCAAAAGCATCTGCAACGAAGGGCCCTCGATCGCTACCGGCAGGGGGACCTGAGCGGCGCCCTGGCCCTGCTGGCCCCGATGAACGAAGACCACCGCCCCGACGGCAGCGCCCTGGGGGACAACCTCAAGGAGGAATGGGCCCGCAACCGGCTGCAGCTGGAGCGCAGCCGCAAGTTGGTGGGCGCCAAGCGCTGGTGGGAAGCCCTCGATGCCCTCAACCGCATCGACCACCCCTGGTGGAAGCAACGCTCGCTTGAACTGCGTCAGCAGGTGAGCAAGGGCCTGCTGAGCCTCAAAGCCAAGGAAGATGACCACCACAGCCACGAAAGCGGTCTGCCCACCACCGTGCCCATGGAGCAGCTGGATTCTGCCGTGCGCCGCCACATCGCCCAGGGCATGGACGATTTCAAGGCCTTCAAGCTGGCCTGCCGTGAACTCGGGGGCAAAGTGGTGGAATCGGGTCCCGAAAGCGCCTGCCAGCGCTGAAGGGAGCGCTCGTCACTTCAGGGCGGCCCATGACAGGATGGCGCCCGAGCGCGATCAGCCGATGCAACCGGGAGATCAGGTCAAGGTCAGCACCGAGGTGGTGGTGTACACCCACCCCGAACACCGCGGCGAACCATTCGATCTCCAGGGCCAGGTGGGGCAGGTGCACCAGGTGCTGAGCGACTGGAAAGGGCGGCCGATCAGCCCGACGCTGCCCGTGATCGTGGCCTTCGGCAAGTTCCGCGCCCACTTCCGGGACGACGAACTCACCCCCCTGGCCTGAACGTTCAGGGCTTGAGCAGGAACACGCCCTCTTCGCCGTCGATGGCCTCCAGGCACAGGGCAATGCTTTCCTGGCGGCTGGTGGGCACCACACGACCGCAGAAGTCGGGCTGGATCGGCAATTCGCGGTGACCCCGGTCCACCATCACCAGCAGAAACACCCGCTGGGGTCGGCCCCATTCCTGCAGGGCCTCCAGGGCCGCCCTCACCGTGCGCCCTGTGAAGATCACGTCATCGACCAGCACCACCTGGCGCCCATCGAGACCACCCGGCAGGGAGGTGGCCTCCACCAGTCGGGTTCCGATGCGCCCGAGATCGTCGCGATGGAAGGTGGGATCGAGACTGCCCTGGTCGATCGGGTGGCCACAGATCAGCTCAAGCTCCGCCGCCAGCTCCTGGGCCAGGGCCACGCCTCGGGTGGGGATGCCCAGCAACAGCAGCTGCCGGCTGTCGGCCACGCCCTCCAACACCTGGGAGGCCAGCCGTTTGAGCGTGCGCCGCAGATCGGCGGCCGAAAGCAGCTCCAAGCGCTGAAACGGGGTGCCAGAGGCGGGGCTGGTGGCGGGGCTGGAGGAGGACCGTGCCATGGGCCTTCTCGGCGAAACCCCATCGTATGGAACCTGGTGGGCCTGCCGCATCCCGAAAAGCTAACGCTGGGGCTCCTAGGGCCAATCGGCCCTGGAGCAGGCTGTAAATTGGAGCTGAAACGGCATCACGACTGAAAACGTCACAAAGCAGGGGTGCTACCGATTTCTTCCTCCAATCCCAGTCCAAAGCCCCTGGAGCCGCTCTCCCCAGTGATCGCGGGTTCGGCGACCTCCGCCCCTATGGCCCCTGTGGTGCTGGCGATCCTGGATGGCTGGGGCTACAGCCACGAGAGCGCCCACAACGCCATCCGATCGGCGGAAACTCCGGTCATGGATGCCCTCTGGCATGCCTACCCCCACACCCTGATCCAGGCCAGCGGCGCCGATGTGGGCCTCCCTGACGATCAGATGGGCAACTCGGAAGTGGGCCACCTGACCATCGGCTCCGGCCGCATCATCCGCCAGGAGTTGGTGCGGATCAGCCAGGAGGTGAGTTCCGGCAGCATCGACCACAACCACGCCCTCAACGCCCTGGCCGAGCGCCTGCGCGCCAGCGGCCGCACCCTGCACCTGTTGGGTCTCTGCTCCGACGGCGGCGTCCACAGCCATATCGACCACCTGGGCGGCCTGCTGCGCTGGGCGGCTGGGGCCGATCTGCACAAGGTGTGCATCCACGTGATCACCGACGGCCGCGACACCGCCACCTTGAGCGCCCCCCAGTTCATCCAGCGCATCGAAGAGCAGATCGAAGCCAGTGGCGTGGGCGCCATCACCACCCTCTGCGGCCGCTACTGGGCCATGGACCGGGACAACCGCTGGGAGCGCACCGAAAAGGCCTACCGCCTCTACACCGAACCCGGTGAGCTCATGGGTCTTGGGGCCCAGGCGGCCATCGAAGCGTCCTATGCCGCCGGCATCACCGATGAATTCCTCGAGCCGGTGCGGCTCGCCCCAGGGGCCTTCGCCGATGGCGATGGTGTGGTGTGTTTCAACTTCCGCCCCGACCGGGTGCGTCAGTTGATGCGAGCGCTGGTGTTCAGCGACTTCAACCACTTCGTCCGTGAGCGGCACCCAACGCTCGATGTGGTCACCTTCACCCAATACGCCCTCGATCTGCCGGTGGCCGTGGCCTTTCCCCCCGAATCCCTCGATGGGCTGCTGGGTCAGGTGGTCTCCGAACACGGCCTGCGGCAGTTGCGCACGGCGGAGACCGAGAAATACCCCCACGTCACCTACTTCCTCAACGGCGGCATCGAAAAACCATTCCCCGGAGAAGATCGCCATCTGGTGCCCTCCCCACGGGTCGCCACCTACGACCTGGCCCCCGCCATGGCGGCCGAGCAACTCACCGACGACTGCATCAAGGCCATCAACAAGGGGATCTATGCCCTGGTGGTGATCAACTACGCCAACCCCGACATGGTGGGCCATACCGGCCTGATGGCCCCCACCCTCGAGGCGATCGCCACGGTTGATCACTGCGTGGGGCGGTTGATGGAGGCCACCAACCGGGCCGGCGGCACCCTGCTGATCACCGCTGACCACGGCAATGCCGAAGTGATGGAGACCCCCGATGGCCGCCCCTGGACAGCCCACACCACCAACCCGGTGCCGGTGATCCTGGTGGAGGGCGAAAAGCGCAAGCTGCCCGGCCACGGCAACGATCTTCGCCTGCGCGAGGGAGCTGGGCTGGCGGACATCGCCCCCACCCTGCTGGAGATCCTGGGCCTGCCCCAGCCCGCCAACATGACCGGTCATTCCCTGATCGAACCGCTGGGGGCCATCCATCGGAGCGAGCTCCTCGCCCAGACCCTGCCGGTCTGACCCCTAGGCTGATTCGATGCTTAAAACCGTCATCACCTGGATCTGGTCCGCCAGTGGTGTGCTGCTGATCATCAGCGTGTTGCTGCACAGCCCCAAGGGCGATGGCATGGGTGGTCTGGCCAGCAGTGGTGGCTCCATGTTCAGCAGCGCCCGCAGCGCTGAAACCACCCTCAACCGCATCACCTGGTCGCTGCTGGCCACCTTCCTTGGTCTGGCGGTCGCGATCAGCGCCGGCTGGTTCCGTTGAAGGGCGGCGTTCGGATGCCAAGGCGCCACCTGCTGGCCAGCTTCGCCGCCTTGCTCTCTCCTCTCCTGGGGGCTCGCAAAGCTGATGCGGCAACGACAGCGGGGGAAGCCGCCTGGCAACTGAGCGAGGCCGAGTGGCGGCGCCGGCTCAGCCCAGCCGCCTTCGAGGTGCTGCGCCGTGAGGGCACCGAACGGCCCTTCAGCAGCCCCCTGAACCAGGAGAAGCGCGCAGGCACGTTCAGCTGCGCCGGCTGCCAGCTGCCCCTGTTCAGCTCAAAGGCCAAATTCGACAGCGGCACCGGCTGGCCCAGCTTCTGGCAACCGCTGCCCACCGCCATCGCCACGCGCACCGACTTCAAACTCCTCTTCCCCCGCACCGAATACCACTGCCGGCGCTGTGGCGGCCATCAGGGCCACGTCTTCGCGGACGGCCCACGGCCCACCGGCAAGCGCTACTGCAACAACGGGGTGGCCCTCACGTTCAAAGCCGATTAAGGCTGCGTCGCAGGACCCTGGACCGCCAACTCAGCCACGGGACAGGCCCGTGGGCAGCTCTGGCAACCATGAAAAAAGGGCGGAAGGTTTCCCCTCCGCCCCTGGTGAAGGCAGCGGGAGCGAGCCCCCGCCCCAGAGGACGATCAGTAGTCGAAGTCGCCGCCCATGCCGCCGCCGCCGGCGGGAGCCGCTTCCTTCTTCTCGGGCATGTCAGCCACGATGCACTCGGTGGTGAGCACCATGCCGGCGATCGAGGCGGCATTCTGCAGACCGGAGCGGGTCACCTTGGCGGGGTCCACGATGCCGGCAGCCAGCATGTCGACGTACTCGCCGGTGGCGGCGTTGTAGCCCTCGTTGAAGGGCATGCCCTTCACATGCTCAGCCACGACGGCGCCGTTGACGCCGGCGTTCTGGGCGATCCGCATCAGCGGAGCGGTGAGAGCGGAAGCCACGATGGTGGCGCCGATCAGCTCCTCGCCGGTGAGGTTGGCAGCCGCCCACTCTTCCAGAGCCGGGGCCAGGTGGGCCAGGGTGGTGCCACCGCCAGGAACGATGCCTTCTTCAACGGCCGCCTTGGTGGCGTTGATGGCATCTTCCAGACGCAGCTTCTTGTCCTTCATCTCGGTTTCGGTGGCGGCGCCCACCTTGACCACGGCCACACCGCCGCTCAGCTTGGCCAGACGCTCCTGCAGCTTCTCCTTGTCGTAGGAGGAGTCGGTTTCGTCCATCTGCTTGCGGATCTGCTCGCAGCGGGCCTTCACCGCCGCCTCGTTGCCTTCGGCGACGATCGTGGTGGTGTCCTTGTTGATGGTGATGCGGCGGGCGGTGCCCAGCATCTCCAGCTTGGTGTTCTCGAGCTTGAGGCCGGCGTCCTCGGTGATCAGCTGACCGTTGGTGAGAACGGCGATGTCCTCGAGCATGGCCTTGCGGCGGTCACCGAAGCCAGGAGCCTTGACGGCGGCCACGTTGAGCACGCCACGCAGACGGTTCACCACCAGGGTGGCGAGGGCTTCCTTCTCGATGTCCTCGGCGATGATCAGCAGGGGCTTGCCGGTGCGGGCGATCTGCTCGAGCACGGGCACCAGATCCTGCACCAGGCCGATCTTCTTGTCGGTGAGCAGGATGTAGGGCTCATCGAGCACCGCTTCCATGCGCTCGGTGTCGGTGGCGAAATAGGGCGAGATGTAGCCCTTGTCGAAGCGCATGCCTTCGGTGACCTCCAGCTCGGTGGTCATCGACTTCCCTTCCTCCAGGGAGATCACGCCTTCCTTGCCGACTTTGTCCATGGCGTCGGCAATCATCCGGCCCACTTCTTCGTCGTTACCGGCGGAGATGGTGCCCACCTGGGCAATGGCGTTGGAATCGGAGATCGGCTTGGCGTGCTCCTCGATCTTCTTGACGAGGAAATCGGCGGCCTTGTCGATGCCCTTCTTGAGGGTGATGGCGTTGGCGCCGGCGGCCACGTTGCGCAGACCGGCCTTGACCATGGCATGGGCCAGGACGGTGGCGGTGGTGGTGCCATCACCGGCGGCGTCGTTGGTCTTGGAGGCGGCCTGACGGATCAGGGCCACGCCGGTGTTCTCGATGTGATCTTCGAGTTCGATCTCCTTGGCGATCGTGACGCCGTCATTGATGATCTGGGGGGCGCCGAATTTCTTCTCGAGCACCACGTTGCGGCCCTTGGGACCGAGGGTGACGGCGACGGCTTCGGCCAGGATGTCGATGCCGCGTTCGAGGGCCCGGCGGGCTTGCTCGTTATAGATAATGCGTTTGGCCATGGAAGGCGATGTCCTTTCGGTGAACAGGTTGATTGAGTGATCGGCTCAGGCTGGCCTGGGGGCGGCGATGGGCCGCAGCCAAAGGTTCAGCCGAGCGTTCGGAGGATCAGTGAACTGATCAGTTGACGATCGCGAGGATGTCCTTCTCGGACAGGAGCACGAACTCGTCGGTACCGAGCTTGATGTCGGTGCCGGCGTACTTGCTGTACAGCACCTTGTCGCCGATGCTCACTTCAGGAGCCTGGCGACTGCCGTCTTCGTTGCGCTTGCCGGGGCCCACCTGGACCACTTCACCCACTTGGGGCTTTTCCTTGGCGGTGTCAGGCAGAAGGATACCGCCGGCGGTCTTTTCCTCCGACTCGGACACCTTGATGAAAATGCGATCTCCGAGCGGTTTGACCGTGGAGACGCTGAGAGAAACAGCAGCCATAGATAGGTTCGAGAGCAACAGATGTGGCGCGAAGTGCGCCACGGGGCGACCGAGTTAGCACTCGGCCAGCTCGAGTGCCAACCTAGGTTACTGGCCTCGATCTCAGCAAGGACGCCGGCGTGCGGGTGACCGAACCATGGAGAAGCAGGCGCCCAGAAGGATCAGCCGGTTGGGGGAGGCCCAAGTGGTAAGGTGACGCCGCTCCAGTTGGGTGTGCTCCCCGCTGCGCGCCTCCTCAGAAAACTTCCATCACCCATGGCTGCTGCTGCCCCCGCCAAGAAAGGCGCCACCACCGGATCCAAAGGAATCGTCCGTCAGGTGATCGGCCCGGTTCTTGATGTGGAATTCCCCGCCGGCAAGCTGCCCAGAATTTTCAACGCCCTGCGGATCGAGGCCAAGAATTCCGCCGGTCAGCAGGTCGCTCTCACCGCTGAAGTCCAGCAGCTCCTCGGTGACCATCGGGTGCGCGCCGTGGCGATGAGCACCACCGATGGCCTGGTGCGAGGCATGGAAGCCCTCGACACCGGTGCTCCGATCTCCGTGCCCGTGGGTGAGGCCACCCTGGGCCGCATCTTCAACGTGCTTGGCGAACCCGTCGATGAGCGCGGTCCGGTGGCCACCACCCTCACGGCCTCAATCCACCGCGACGCGCCCAAGCTCACCGAACTGGAAACCAAGCCCCAGGTGTTCGAAACGGGCATCAAGGTGATCGACCTGCTCGCCCCCTACCGCCAGGGCGGCAAGGTCGGCCTGTTCGGTGGCGCCGGTGTGGGCAAGACCGTGCTGATCCAGGAGCTGATCAACAACATCGCCAAGGAGCACGGCGGTGTCTCCGTCTTCGCCGGCGTGGGCGAGCGCACCCGTGAGGGCAACGACCTCTACGAGGAATTCAAGGAATCCGGAGTGATCAACCCCGATGACCTCTCCAAATCAAAGGTGGCTCTCTGCTACGGGCAGATGAACGAGCCCCCCGGTGCCCGCATGCGCGTGGGTCTCTCGGCGCTCACCATGGCCGAGCACTTCCGTGATGTGAACAAGCAGGACGTGCTGCTCTTCGTCGACAACATCTTCCGCTTCGTGCAGGCCGGCTCCGAAGTGTCCGCCCTGCTGGGGCGCATGCCGTCCGCCGTGGGCTACCAGCCCACCCTTGGCACCGACGTCGGCATGCTCCAGGAGCGGATCACCTCCACCCTCGAAGGCTCGATCACTTCCATCCAGGCGGTCTACGTTCCCGCCGACGACCTCACCGACCCGGCGCCCGCCACCACCTTCGCCCACCTAGACGCCACCACCGTGCTCAGCCGCGGCCTGGCCTCCAAAGGCATCTACCCGGCGGTGGATCCCCTGGACTCCACCAGCACCATGCTCCAGCCGGCGATCGTGGGCGATGAGCACTACCGCACCGCCCGCACCGTGCAGTCCACCCTGCAGCGCTACAAGGAACTGCAGGACATCATCGCGATCCTGGGTCTGGACGAGCTCTCCGAAGATGACCGCCGCACGGTGGATCGGGCCCGTAAGATCGAGAAGTTTCTCTCCCAGCCCTTCTTCGTGGCGGAGATCTTCACCGGCCAGTCCGGTGAATACGTGAAGCTCGAAGACACCATCAAGGGCTTCAACTTGATCCTCGCTGGCGAACTCGACGATCTCCCCGAAGCGGCCTTCTATCTGGTGGGCAACATCGACCAGGTGCGTGCCAAGGCGGCCAAGATCCTCGCTGAAGCGAAGGCCTGATCCATGGCACTGACTCTTCGCGTCCTGGCCCCGGACAAAAGCCTCTTCGACGGCAGCGCCGATGAGGTGATCCTGCCCAGCACGACAGGCCAACTGGGGATCCTCCCTGGGCACATCTCTCTGCTCACCGCCCTGGATGTGGGTGTGTTGCGGCTGCGGGAATCTGGCGGCTGGAAGGCGATCGCCCTGCTCGGCGGCTTCGCCGAAGTGGAGTCCGACCAGGTCACGGTGCTCGTCAACGGCGCCGAACTCGGTGCCGCCATCGACCCCGCCGCCGCCCAACAGGAACTCGAAAAGGCGGAGCAGGCCGCCAGCGGCTTTGAGGGTCAACCCTCCAGCACCAAGAAGTTGAAGGCACTACAGGAGCTGTCCCGCGCCCGGGCCCGGTTGCAAGCCACCCGCGCCTCGATCCTCTGATTCGAGCCAGTTCGCCCCTGGCGGAAAGCCCCTCAGACCCTCTCTCCCCATGACCTGATGGTCCAGGGGAATGGCTGCGAAGTCAGGTCCGATAGTTGAGCATCATCCTCTGTGTGCCGCAAAGCGCGCCATCGGGTAAAGGTGGGTGGCTGACGCTGACGAACGGAGGGGATGCGCGCGCATCCAATCTCCCTGCCTCGTTGGATCACACACGATCAACGGCGCTGAATGAACCGTGCGGCGTGAACAAACCCGTCTCACCTGCCAGAACTAAGGGATCCACCCATGAAAAAGCGCCCCAGAAGAGGCGCCACCCGAAGCCTGGGGAGGCAACGATGCCGGACTCAGGCGGTCCCGCAGAAGGTCACATCGGGGAACTTGAGCTTGGCCTCATCGAGAGACTTGCCCTTGCCTTCCTCCTGCCAGTAGTTGATCACTTCGGTGGCCTTGTTGAGGATTTCCACCCGCTCGTTGTCGGTGATCCAGCTTTTACCCTCAACCTCGCCCTTGAGGGTTTCCCAGGCATCTTCCCGGGGCCAGAAGAAGTAGGCCGTCAGGGGGCTGGGGCCGCCGCCGACGATCTGATCCACCGCCAGGGCGACGTTGTCGGGGAGCCAGAGAATCTTGAGCAGGAAGCGGCCCTCATCGGGCTTGGGGGTGCGCCCGGAGGGGACGCCGTTTTCATCGAGAGTGGCCGTGGCCAGGGCGGCGCTCGCACCCCGCAGCACCGGACGGCCCTGGGTGGTGTCGTCGTCGGGGAGGCCAGCCTCGGGAATGGCCGCGCTCACTGCGACGCTCTCAGGGCCCGTCATGGTTTCTGCGCTCAAGACTTGGGATCAAACAACTAACCTACCAGCCGCAGGAGCAGCATTTCTGAGCCCCCGAGCCATCCTGCTGTTCGACATCGATGGCGTCATCCGGGACGTGAGCGGCAGCTACCGCCGGGCCCTGGTGGAAACGGTGTACCACTTCGGCGGCTGGCGGCCGAGCGCCAGCAACATCGATGCCCTCAAGGGCGAAGGTCGCTGGAACAACGACTGGGAGGCCAGCCTGGAACTCCTGCGCCGGGGGGAGCTGGCGGACCTGCCGGCCTTCGAGGCCCTGGTGGAGGTGTTCAGCGGCTTCTACTTCGGCGGCGACCCGGAGGGCGATCCCTCCCTCTGGCGGGGGTTCATCCGCAGCGAGCCACTGCTGGTGGAGCCAGGCTTCTTCGCGGCACTCACTGACGCCGAGGTCGCCTGGGGATTCGTGAGCGGCGCTGAGCCACCCTCGGCCCGCTATGTGCTCGAAGCTCGTCTGGGGCTCAGCGATCCGCCCCTGATCGCGATGGGCGATGCCCCCGACAAGCCCGATCCCACAGGGCTGCTGCGGCTGGCGGAGCGGCTGGCGGGCCGGCCCCTGGGCCCTGGATCCCCCCCGATCGCCTACCTGGGCGACACCGTCGCCGATGTGCTCACGGTGGAACAGGCCCGCCTGAGCCAACCGGGTCAGGCCCTGCTCAGTCTGGCGGTGGCGCCCCCGCACCTCCATGGCGATGCCCCCGCCCGACACCGCTACGAGGAGGCCCTGCGTGCCGCTGGTGCCGACCGGTTGCTCGGCCGCACCTCAGATCTGAGCTCTGATCAGCTGCTCGCCTGGCTGGAGCCCTGAAGCTTCCGCCTCCACACTCGTCCAACCCGTCAGCGCTCCATCGCCGCCACGGCCTTGAGGGCCGCCGCTGTGAGCACCTCGTGGCCCTGGGCCGTGACCGCCACGTCATCTTCGATGCGGATGCCGATGCCCTTCCAGCGTTCAGCGATCGCCGGTTGTCCCTCGGGCACCGGCAGCCGATCGCTGATGTAGATCCCCGGCTCCACCGTCAGCACCATGCCCTGCTCGAGCGGCACGGGATGCTCCCCGAGCCGATAGGCGCCCACGTCGTGCACATCGAGCCCGAGCCAGTGGCCGGTGCGGTGCATGTAGAGGTGCCGGTACGCCCCCTGCTCGATCACCCCGTCCACCGAGCCGCTCAGAAGCCCCAGCTCCAGCAGTCCCTCCACCAGCACCCGCACGGCGGTGTCATGCACCTGCTCGGCATCCGCCCCCGGCGCCACGCGCTCGATCGCGGCCAGCTGGGCCGCCAGCACCAGCTCGTAGAGGTTCCGCTGCTCGGGGCTGAAACGACCGTCGATCGGGAAGCTGCGGGTGATGTCGCCGTTGTAATAGTCGTTCAGACTGCAGCCGGCATCGATCAGCAGCAGGTCGCCGGCCGCCAGGGTGGAACTGTTGCTGGTGTAGTGGAGCACGCAGGCGTTGTCGCCCCCGGCCACGATCGAGCCGTAGGCGGGCCCCCGCGCCCCCTGCTCAAGAAAATGCTGCTCGATCACCGCCTGCACCTGGCGCTCGCCCAGCCCAGGGCGGGTGACCAGGCGCGCCAACTCATGGGCCTCAGCGGAAATCCGCGCCGCCTCCCGCAACCGCTCCAGCTCCGCCGGGCTCTTGCGCAGCCGCAGCCCGTGCAGGATCGGGCAGGGGGCCACCAGGCCCAGGGCCGCCTGGCCGCTGCGGGGGGCTCGATCGAGCTGCTGGCCCCAGGCCTTGAGCACCAGCGGCTCCAGCTCCGGATGCCGGCCCACCCGAAAGGCGATGCCGCCGGCCCCCATCAGGTAGGGGCCGAGACGATCCGGCAACTCAGCCAGGGGATGGGCGAGGTCGGCGCCGAAGCGCTCCACCGCCCCCTCGCAGCCCCAGCGGAATCCGTTCCAGACCTCCGCCGTCGGCTCCTTGGGCTGCACGAACAGCACGAACGGGTTCTCGGCGCGATGGGGCAGGAACAGGGCCACCGCCCCGGGTTCATCGAAGCCGGTGAGGTACCAGAAATCACTGTTCTGGCGGAAGGCATGCTCCACATCGGCGTGGTGGGTGACCAGCGGCGAAGCCGGGATCACGGCCGCCACCTCGCCCAACTGCTCAAGAAAACGGGAGCGGCGCTGCTGGAACTCGGCTGAGTCGGTCACCATGGGGGCAGGGAGGTACAGCGGGAAGATGGCATAGCCGATTAAATGAGAGTGTCAGATCGCCAGCTCAGCTGTGGCCCCCAGCCTCCGATTCAGGCCCGCATGACCCAACGGCCATGAACGAACTCATCGGCCTGGTGGGTCTGGTGGTGGTGATTCTGGTCGGTTCGGCCATCTGCTCCGGCGTGGAGGCGGCGATCCTCACCGTGAACCCCCTGCGGGTGCACGAGCTGGCCGGGCGGCCCAACCCACCCCGGGGGGCCCGTTCCCTGCAGCTGCTCAAGAACCGGCTCGGCCGCGCCCTGGCGGTGCTGGTGATCGCCAACAACGCCTTCAACATCTTCGGCAGCTTGATGCTCGGCAGCTATGCCGGCTGGGTGTTCCAAAAGCAGGGCATTGGCGGAGTCGCCCTGCCGCTCTTTTCGGTGGGCCTCACGGTGCTGGTGATCCTGCTGGGTGAGATCCTGCCCAAATCCCTCGGCAGCAGCTTGGCCCTGCCCCTGTCCCTGGCCAGCGCGGCCTCGGTGGCGCTGCTGCTGCGGCTGATGTTGCCCCTGGTGGTGCTGCTGGAGTGGCTGATGCCGGCGATCACGGCCGAGAACGAACTGGCCACCGACGAGGAAGAGATCCGCCTGCTGGCGCGGCTGGGTTCCCAAAAGGGCCAGATCGAGGCCGATGAGGCCGCCATGATCGGCAAGGTGTTCCAGCTCAACGACCTGACCGCCAGGGATCTGATGGTGCCCAGGGTGGCGGCCCCCACCCTGGCGGGCCATGCCGAGCTGGCCGCGCTGCGGGACAACCTGCTCGGCAACACGGCCGCCTGGTGGGTGGTGCTGGGGGAGGAAGTGGACGAAGTTCTCGGGGTCGCCAGCCGCGAGCATCTGCTGGCTGCCCTGCTCATGGGTCAGGGAGGCTCCAGCGTCGCCAGCCACACCGAACAGGTGGAATTCGTGCCGGAGATGATCCGCGCCGACCGGCTGCTCACCGCCTTCCGGCGCAGCAACCATTCGGTGCGGGTGGTCGTTGATGAGTTCGGAGCCTTCGTCGGTCTGATCGGCGCCGATGCGGTGCTGGCGGTGCTCGCAGGCTGGTGGCGGCCGCGCTCAGCGGCCAAGCCGGAAACCCCATGACCGCCACCCCCCCCAGCCCCGAACGCTGCACCGCCCTGCTGGAGCGCTGGCGCCCGGAGCTGAGGCTCTCGCCCCGGGAACGCTCCGTGTTGGGGCCTGAGCTGGCCGCCCTGGATGCCCAGTTGGAGCGCCTGCGCCAACGGCGCCTGCGGGTGGCGGTGTTCGGCCGGGTGGGGGTGGGCAAATCCAGCTTGCTCAATGCCCTGCTGGGGGAGGGGCGTTTCGCCACCGACGTGGCCCACGGCTGCACCCGCCGTCAGGAGCACGCCCCCTGGAAGCAAGCGATCACTGGGCTGGAACGGGTGGAGCTCGTGGACACCCCCGGGATCGATGAGATCGCCGCCAGCGCTCGCCAGCGGTTGGCGGCCCGGGTGGCCCTGGGGGCCGATCTGGTGCTGTTCGTGCTCGATGGCGACCTGACGGCCCCCGAGTTGGAGGCCCTCGAGGCCCTGCTCCGGGGCGGCACCCCCCTGATGCTGGTGCTCAACCGCAGCGACTGCTGGCCCAGCGATGAGTTGGGCGACCTGGAGGCCAGCATCCGCCGCCGGCTGCCGGCGGCGGCGGCCGCTCTGGAGCTGGTGACGGTGGCCGCCGCCCCCCGCCGCGCCACCCTGCTGGCCGATGGACGGGTGCGCAGCGAGCGGGAGCCGGCCCGGATCGAACCGCTGCAAGAACAGCTCACCGCCCTGCTCCGGCGCAGTGGCCTGTTGCTGTTGGCCCTCAACAGCCTGCGGGCCGCGGACCGCTTCAGCCAGCGTCTGCACCACTGGCGGCTGGGCCACGGCCGCGAGGCCGCCCGGGGCCTGATCGGCCGCTTCGCCGCCCTCAAGGCCACCAGCGTCGCGGCCAACCCTCTGGTGCTCCTGGATGTGGCCGGTGCCCTGGCCCTGGACACCACCTTGGTGGTTCAGCTCTGCCGTCTCTATGGATTGCAGCTCGATGGCCCCCAGGCCCGGCTGATGCTCGGGCGGATCTCGGCCCAGAGCGCCTTGCTGGGGGGCGCCCAGCTGGGGATCCAGCTGCTGCTGGGCGCCTTGCGCCAGATGCTGGTGCTCGCGGCCCCGCTCAGCGGCGGGTTGAGCCTGGCGCCGGCGGCGCCGGTGGCCCTGGCCCAGGTGGCCCTGGCGGTGGTGGCCACCCGGCGCACCGGGCGCCTGGCCGCCCGCGAACTGCTGCGCGGCGCCCAGGTGGGGGCCGCGCGCCCCGGCGCCCTGCTGCGCCGCCTGGCCCGCCAGGATCCTGAAGTGCAACGCTGGCTGGTGCAGTGGCAGACGCTGGACACCGCTCCACCGCTCCAGGCCTTGTTGCCATGAGCGAACCCAACGGCTCCTCGGACCCTGCGGTCGTGGCCCTGTTCGGCACCAGTGCCGATCCCCCCAGCCTGGGCCACCGGGCCCTGCTCGAGGGGCTCACCCGCCATTTTCCGCTGGTGGCCACCTACGCCAGCGACAATCCTCTCAAGCACCACGGGGCGCCACTGGCGGTTCGCTCGGCGTTGCTCCAGGCCCTGGTGAGCGGTCTGGCCAACCCACGCCTGATCCTCGACCAGGCGCTCAGCAGCCCGCGGGCGATCGAAAGCCTTCGCTCAGCCCAGCGGCGCTGGCCTGGGGCCCAACTGGTGTTCGTCCTTGGCAGCGACCTGGTGGATCAGCTGCCGCGCTGGTACGACGCCGCTGGGATCCTGGCCGCCTGCCGACTGGCGGTTGTGCCCCGCCAGGGCTGGCCCCTGCGAGCCGAACAGCTGGAGCGCCTGCTCCAGCTGGGGGCCAACCTTGAGGTGTTGCCCCTGGAGATCCCCGCCGCCGCCAGCTCCCAGATCCGCGAACAGCCTGATCCAGCCTTGATCCCAGATGAGCTCCTGCCGGTGCTGCGGAAACACAATCTCTATGGCCTGGCAGGCACGGCCACCGGCGGCCCTGCAGCCGCCCGCCCCCTGCGCTGATGCGGCTCGCCCTGGCCCAGATCAATCCGCTGGTGGGCGATTTGCGTGGCAACACCGAGCGGCTGGCCCAGCGCTGCATTGAGGCGGCCGCTGCCGGCGCCGATCTGGTGGTGGCCCCCGAGCTGGCCCTCTGGGGTTACCCGCCGCGGGACCTGCTGCTGCGCCCGGCCCTGCAGCGAGAGCACGACAAGTTGCTGGGGGAACTGGCGCGCCAACTGCCGTCCGAACTGAACCTGGTGCTGGGGGTGAGCGAGCCCCTGCCGGGGGGCCAGCAGCCTGGCCTGTTCAACGCCGCCGCCCTGGTGCAGGCGGGCCAGTGGCGGATCGTGGCCCGCAAGCGCCTGCTGCCCAGCTACGACGTCTTCGACGAGCGGCGCTACTTCCGCAGCTCCGACCAGCCCGCTCTGCTGGAGTTACCCGTGGGAGGTCGCCGCTGGCGATTGGGCCTCACCATCTGCGAAGACCTCTGGGTGGAGGAAACCCTGCCGATCCCGCGGCTGGCCGGTCCCGACCCGATCGCTGAACTGATTCCGCTTCACCCCGAGCTCCTGATCAACCTCTCGGCCTCACCCTTCGGCCAGGGCAAGGCGGCCCTGCGCCACCAGCTGGCCCAGGCGGCGGCGGCGCGGCTGGGCTGCCCGGTGGTCTACGTCAACCAGGTGGGCGGCAACGACGAGCTGGTGTTCGACGGCTCCAGCTTCGTGATCGATCCAGGCGGCAGCGTGCGGCTGCAGCTGGCCTGCGCCGAGGAGGACCTGGGCCTCTGGACCTACGACGTTGATGAGGCTCCGCGAGAGCTCCAGGCCACCGCCACTCCGGCCCTGCCGCCGGCGATGGAGCAGCTGTTCAAGGTGTTGGTGCTGGGGCTGCGGGACTACGCGCGCAAATGCGGCTTCCAGCGGGCGCTGCTGGGCTTGAGCGGCGGCATCGATTCGGCCCTGGTGGCCGCCCTGGCCGTGGCCGCCCTCGGTCCGGAGCGCGTGCAGGCCCTGCTGATGCCCTCCCCCTACAGCTCCGCCGGATCGATCAGCGACGCCCTGGCCCTGGCCGGCACCCTCGGGATCGCCCACCACACCGTGGCGATCGCGCCGCTGATGGAGCAGTTCGCCTCAACCCTGGATGGCCCCCTCGCTGGGCCGCCCACGGGCCTGGCGGCCGAGAACCTGCAGTCCAGGATCAGGGGCACCCTGCTGATGGCCCTGGCCAACCAGCAGGGCCAGCTGTTGCTCTCCACGGGCAACAAGTCGGAGCTGGCCGTGGGGTACTGCACCCTTTACGGCGACATGAACGGCGGCCTGGCCGTGATCGGCGACCTCTACAAGAGCACCGTCTTCGCCCTCTGCGCCTGGCTTGACGCCCCTGAATCCGGTCCTTCCCGACAACGGGTCGGCCTGGCGGCCGAAGGCCCCTTGATCGGCGAGGCGATCCGCCAGAAACCTCCGAGCGCCGAGCTCAGCCCAAACCAGAAGGACAGCGATTCCCTGCCCGACTACTCCGTGCTTGATCCGGTCCTCGCGGCCTACATCGATGAGCTGCGCAGCCCGGAGGATCTGATTGAAGCGGGGATCGACCCGGCCTTGGCCCACAGGGTGCAGCGACTGCTGAGACGAGCGGAATTCAAACGCCGCCAGGCCCCGCCGCTGCTGAAGGTGAGCCGCCGGGCCTTCGGAACCGGTTGGCGGATGCCGATCGCCGCCGCCGACTGAGGCGAGAATGCCGTTCTTCGTTGGCGATCAGCCGGCTGAGTCGCCAACCTGGTAGGAGCTTCCCAACCCCATGTCAGCCTCCGGCCCGGCGGCTCCGATCGCCAGCATCGGAGTTCCCTCCGAAATCAAACGGGACGAACAGCGGGTGGCCCTGACACCCGATGGCGTCAGGGAACTGGTGGCCCATGGGCTGGAGGTGCGCATCCAGCACGGGGCCGGCGCCGGCGCCGGCATCAGCGACGAGGCCTTCGCCGCCGTCGGCGCCCGCCTGGTGGACCGCCAGGAGGCCTGGGCCGCCCACCTGGTGGTCAAGGTGAAGGAACCCCAGGTGGAGGAGTTTCCTTTCCTGCGCAGTGACCTCGTTCTGTTCACCTACCTCCACCTGGCCGCCTATCCGGAGGTGGGCCGGGCCCTGCTGGAGGCGGGCACCACGGGTGTGGCCTACGAAACGGTGCAACTGGAGAACGGCAGTCTGCCGCTGCTGGCCCCGATGAGCGAGATCGCCGGACGGCTGGCGGCCCAGGTCGGGGCCCACCTGCTGGAGAAACCCCATGGCGGCCGAGGTGTGCTGATGGGTGGCTGCACCGGCGTCAGGCCGGCCCGGGTGGTGGTGCTGGGGGCCGGCACCGTGGGCTGGCATGCGGCCCGGGTGGCGGCGGCCATGGATGCCGAAGTTCTGCTGCTCGATCACTCCCCCCAGCGGTTGCGCAACCTGGAATCCGACCGCCGCGGCCGCCTGGTGAGCCTGGTGAGCAGCCGGGGGCTGGTGGAGCGGCTGGTGCCGTCGGCCGATCTGCTCATCGGCGCGGTGCTGACTCCGGGCGGCCGTGCCCCGAGCCTCGTCGACGAGGAGTTGGTGCGCCAGATGCGGCCGGGGTCGGTGATCGTGGACGTGGCCATCGACCAGGGGGGCTGCATCGCCACCAGCCGCGAGACCACCCACACCGATCCGGTGCTGACCATCCACGGGGTGCAGCACTACGCCGTCGGCAACATGCCCGGCGCTGTGCCCCACACCTCCACCGAAGCCCTGGTCAGCGTCACCCTGCCCTACATCCTCGCCATCGCGGGCCGGGGCCTGGTCGAGGCGATCACCGAGCGTCCCGAGCTGATGTCGGGGTTGAACACGATCAGTGGAGATGTCTGCCATCCCGGGGTGGCCAAGGCGCTTGGCTTGCCCACCCGCCATCCGATGGCCTGCCTGCGCTGAGCCTGGTGCATCAGCCCAGGGGCCGCAGCGGTCGCCCCAGGGCCTCCGGAGCGAGGCCCTCCCTCAGGGCCAGCACCCAGCCGGCCGCCTCGGCGTAGCTGGCCGCCGGCAGCACGGTCACCCCCAGGGCTTCGGCGCTGACCGCCAGCAGCGATGGGTTGCCGGCCACGGCGATCACCGGAACGCCCCGGTCCAGGGCCGCCAGCACCGCCTCGCCCCCCAGGGCTCCGGCAGGGGCCACCACGGCACCGACCTGCTCGCCGAGGAGCGCTCCGGCAGGTGGGGCGGGGCACCCAGGGGCCATCGGCCAGAGGTTCGGGGCCCTCGACAGGCCCACCAGCACACAGGGCAGGAAGGTGGTGCCGATTTCCTCGGCCGCCGCCCGCGGATCCAGGCTGGGATCCAGGGGAAGGGGCTCCAGGGCCGGAGCATGGGCGCAGGGCAGCGCCAGCTGGCGCCCGAGCAGGTGGCTGATCACGGCCTCGGCGCCGGCCAGGGCGTCGACCCCGCTACCTCCTCGGTAGGCGGCCAGGGCCTCGCAGGAGGGGGCCTCGGGGAAGCGCGTCACCACGGCGATCGCCGTGGCTCCCGCCGCCTTGAGGCGCTCAGCGGCCGCCAGCAAGGCCCCAGGCCGCCCCAGGCTGCCCCAGCTGCTGCCGCTGGGGCCCACGCTGAGGCTGACCTCCAGGGGCTCATCGGTGGTGATCACCGGGCCGATGGTCAGTCCGAGCGTGCTGCGGCAGGCCTCGATCACCTGCCGGTGCCGCAGCCGCAGGTCGTCCTCGATGGCCGCATCCAGCAACACCCCCACCCGTTGGCTGCGAACCGGCACCAGGGCCAGCTCAGCGGCCACGAAACGGTCGAGGGCCCAGCCCTCCACGTAGTGGATCCGCGGATCACTCCAGTAGAGCGCCGCACCATTCATCACATTGGGATGGGTGATCAGGCAGCCGCTGGCCGCCGCCAGCAGCCGGGCACTGGGCAAGCCATCGCCGGCATAGCCCCCGATCTGGCAACCGATGCCGGTGGGAATCACCATCACCGTCGGCAGCGGGGGAAAGCTGCTCACCGCAGCACCACCGCCTCCAGCCGCGCCCGCCGTGCCCCGTCCACCTCAACCTCCACAGCCGTGAGCGCCCAGCGCAGGGGTTCGCCGTGGGGCGCCAGGGCCGCCAGCACCTGGGGCCTCAGGAGCCCAGGAGCCAGCTCGAACCAGAGCTCCAGGCTCTCCAGCGTCACTTCTGGAATTGACCGAACTGGGCTTCATAGAGCGCATCCTCCTGGGCCGCCAGCAGCTTGAGATCGCTCAGCGGCGTGGAGACGCAGAGCAGGGCGTAACCCTTCGCCTGCAGCTCCTGGCTGACACCCATGGCGTCGGGCTGGTGCACCTGACCCTCCTGCAGCAAGGCCGCACAGGTGGTGCACACCCCTGAGCAGCAGGAGCTGGGCAGGGGGACCCCGGCGGCTTCGGCGGCCGCCAGCACGGTCTGGTCACTGCGGCACGGGAAGCTGTGCTCCGCGCCATGCAGCAGGGCGATCACGGTGAAGGTGTCACTCATGGGGTTGCCTGGGGCGCCTGATCAGTCCACAACCTGCCCATCTTCCTGGACGACGGGACGCCACTGGCTGGGATGGGGCGCCAGGTACTCCGCTGAGGGCCCACCTGCTTGGGAGCCGGCGGGGGCGGTGAGCACGAAATCGAAACTGATCGAGAAGCGCCGGTCCTCGCCGTCGTTGCCCGCCACAGCGTGGTCGGTGGCCGCCGGGAACAGCACCACCAGCCCAGCCCGGGGGGCCACCTCCGCCCAGGGGGCGTTGAGATCACCACCGACCTGGATCGGCCCGCCGTGGCCCACCGCCAGCCCCGGCACCAGCTCATTGACCTGACAGGGCGGATACAGCCGCAGGCAACCACTCTCACCGCTGCCATCGCCATTGAGGTAAACCACCGCGCTCAGGTGGGCGTTGGGGTGGTGATGGCGTCCCACCCCCTGGCCGGGCTCGCTGACCACCGGCCAGCAGCGCTGCAGATGCAGGCCCACACGATCCAGGGCAAAGCCCAGCCGCTCCAGGTAGGCCAGGCTCAGCTGCTCCACCTGACGGCAGAGGCTCGAAAAGCTGGGGTGCTCGTGCAGCTGAGCGACCCCATGCAGATCCCCCGTCCAGGCGCAATCGGGATCGGGGTTGCCGCTTGCCTCACCCCGCAGCGCCAGAACGTCCTGGAGCATCACCGCCAGATCGAGCGGATCGAGCCGCAGCTGGGCGCTGCCCAGGGCCAGCGGGAACAGGGGTGAAACCACCAATCCCTGGTGCTCCGGCAGCGAGAGGGGCCGAAGTGGGGAGCCATCCATCCAGTGAACCCTACGAAACAGCCGGCCCGAAAGCCGGCTGAAAAGAAGGAGCAGGACCGCTTTGGAGGTTGCTCAGATCAGCCCATTCCCGCGGAGCCACCCACCACCTCGAGGATTTCCTGGGTGATCGCCGCCTGGCGGGCCTTGTTGTAATCGAGGGTGAGGGTCTTGGCCAAGGCCTTGGCGTTGTCGCTGGCGTTGTTCATGGCCGTCATCCGGCTGGCCAGCTCACTGGCGGCCGCCTCCTGAAGCGAGCGCAGCAGCTGGTTCTGCAGATACAGCGGCAGCAACGCATTGAGCAGTTGCGCCGGGCTCTGCTCAAAGACGAAGGACGAGGGCAGGACCGGCTGAGTGTTCTCCGGAGCCGAGCCCACTTCGACCTGGAGTCGACCTTCGCGGGTGGTGAGGCGGAAGATCTCGTCGTCAGGGCTGGCGATTCCCTGGGGGTCGAGGGGCAGCAGGGTCTGGGAAACGGGGTTGGAACTCACCAGGTTGATGAACTTGGTGTAGATGATCTCCACCCGATCGGTGCTCTCGGAAAGAAACTCCGCCAACACTTCATCCGCGATGCCCCGGGCCTCATCGGCGTTGGGCACCTGCTCGAGGCCCGTGAAGGTAGCCCGGATCGGATAGGAGCGGTTCTGGAAGTAGGTGATCGCCTTGCGGCCAATCAGGACCAGATCTACGGTGAAGCCCTGGTCCTTGAGCTCGGCGAAGCGCAGCTCGGTGCGCTTGATGATGTTGGCGTTGTAGCCACCACAGAGGCCGCGATCGGCTGTGACCACCAGCAAGGTGATCCTGGAGACCGCTCGGCTCTGCAACAAGGGCACATCGGCCCCTTCTCCGCTCAGGTTCGCCTGGAGGTTTTCCAGGACCCGAGCGAGCCGGTCGGCGAAGGGTCGGCTGCGCAGCACCTGATCCTGGGCCCGACGCACCTTGGCTGCGGCCACCAGGCGCATGGCCTCGGTGATCTTGCGGGTGTTCTTGACCGAACTGATCCGGTCACGGATTTCCTTGAGGTTCGCCATTGGATGGGGGTGCTCAGGCGACGGCCAGAAGGCTGGCCTTGACTTCGTTGATGGCGCTCTTGAGCAGGGCCTCAGACTCCTCGCTCAGTTGCTTGTCGCGCTGAACGGTCTCGATGTAGTTGGCGCAATTGGTCTTGAGGTATTCGCGCAATTCACGCACAAACAGAGCGCACTGCTCCACAGGCACCTCGTCGATCAGGCCCTTGACTCCGGCGTAGACCACGGCCACCTGTTCGGCCAGCAACAGGGGGCTGAACTGGGGCTGCTTGAGCAGCTCCCGAAGACGCTTGCCACGGCCCAACTGCTTCTGGGTGGCGGCATCGAGGTCGGAGGCGAACTGGGAGAAGGCCGCCAGTTCATCGAACTGGGCCAGTTCGAGCTTGAGGGTGCCGGCGATCTTCTTGATCGCCTTGGTCTGGGCGGCGCCGCCCACGCGGCTCACCGAGATGCCCACGTTGATGGCGGGACGCAGACCGGAGTTGAACAGGTCGGAGCTGAGGAAAATCTGACCATCGGTGATCGAGATCACGTTGGTGGGGATGTAGGCCGAGACGTCACCCGCCTGGGTTTCAATGATCGGCAGGGCGGTCATGCTGCCCTTGCCCATGGCGTCGGAGAGCTTGGCGGCCCGCTCCAGCAGGCGGCTGTGGCAATAGAACACGTCACCGGGGTAGGCCTCACGGCCGGGGGGACGGCGCAGCAGCAGCGACATCTGGCGGTACGCCTGGGCCTGCTTGGTGAGGTCGTCGTAGACGATCAGCGTGGCCTTGCCCTTGTACATGAAGTACTCAGCGATGGCGGCGCCGGTGTAGGGGGCCAGGTATTGAAGGGCCGCCGCTTCCGAAGCGCTGGCGAACACCACCACGGTGTAGTCGAGGGCGCCGCGCTCCCGGAGCACCTCGACCACGTTGGCCACCGAGGCCGACTTCTGGCCAATGGCCACATAGACGCAGACGACGTCCTCACCCTTCTGGTTGAGGATCGTGTCGATGGCGATGGCGGTCTTGCCGGTCTGGCGGTCGCCGATGATCAGTTCCCGCTGGCCGCGGCCGATGGGAATCATGGCGTCGATCGCCGTGATGCCGGTCTGCATCGGTTCATGCACCGACTTCCGCTGGATGATGCCCGGCGCCATCGACTCGATCAGGCGGCTTTCGGTGGAGGCGATCTCGCCCTTACCGTCGATCGGCAAGCCCAGGGGGTTCACCACGCGACCGAGCAGGGCATCGCCCACGGGCACCGAAGCAATCCGGCCCGAAGCCTTGACGGTGCTGCCCTCCTGGATGCCACGGCCTTCGCCCATCAGCACCACGCCGACGTTGTCGTCCTCGAGGTTGAGGGCGATGCCCTCGGTGCCGTCTTCGAACTCCACCAGTTCACCGGACATCACCTTCTCGAGGCCGTAGACCCGGGCGATGCCATCGCCGATCTGCAACACCGTTCCGACGTTGCTGACCGAAACTGACTTGTCGTAGTCAGCGATCTGCTGCTTGAGGATGGCGCTGATCTCGTCGGGTCGGATGGAAACCATGGTGGGAAGTCCCCTGGGGGGAAGGCGGTGGGGGAAAGGAGGGGTGGAGGAAAGGTTGGCTCAGGGGGGTGGTGGCTAGCTCACCCGGGCCAGCTCCAGACCGAGTCGACGCACCTGGCCCGAGAGGCTGGCGTCGATCACCTGGGAGCCGAGGCTGATGATGAAGCCGCCGATCAGGGCGGGATCCACCAGGAGCTTGATCTCAACCTTGTCGGTGCCGGCAACCGCCTGCACCTTCGCGCTCAGCTGAGCCTGCTGCTCATCCGAGAGGGGGGTGGCTGAGGTGACGGTGGCCAGAGCGATCTGGCGCTGTTCCCGGTAGAGCTCCAACAGACGCTCGAGGACAGCGTCCAACACACCGATGCGTGAGCGGTCGGTGAGCAGCTTGAGCAGGTTGAGGAACGAGGGGGTGAGCTGATCGGCAAACAGCTTGACCAGCACGTCCTTCTTGGCCTCCACTTCGATCACGGGCGAGGCCAGGGCCTCCCCGAGGCTGGGGGTTTCGTGCCAGAGGACCAGAAGCTCCTTCGCCTGGGCAATCACCTCATCGGTTTCCCCACGCTGGTCAGCGACCTGCAGAAAGGCTTCGGCGTAGGGAGTGGTGATGGAATTGAGCAGTGGCATCAGGAGGCCCCCAGGTTGGCGATGGACTGATCGATCAGCCGAGCCTGGGCCGCTTGATCGAGTTGGGAAGGCAGCGAGGTCAGGGCTTTCTCGATCGCCAGCCGGGCCGCTTCCCGGCGCAGCAGGGTGGTCACCCGGGCCGCTTCTGAACTCAGATCAGTGGCGGCGCCCTGCTTCATGCGCGCCATCTCTTCAACGGTGCGCAATTCGCTCTCGAGGCGAATCGACTGCGCCCGGGCTTGTCCGTCGGTGAGGATCTTGGCCGCTTTTTGCTGAGCCGCAGCAAGGGCCTGCTGAGCTTCCGCTAACGAAGTGGCGGCTTCAGCCAGACGGTTCTCGGCATCGTTCAGCTCAGTGAGGATCGCGCTACGGCGCCGTTCCAGGATCGCGCCCAGAAAACCGGGCAGAAACTTCCACAGACCGGCGATCACGATCGCCAGGTTGATGATGTTGGTCTCAAACGGATCCAGGTTGAAACCGAAGCTTCCGTGGCTGGCCAGCAGAGGGGCAACGAAGGTGATCATTGGGCAGCCAGCAGACGTTGGACAATGAGGTCTCCGAGCTGATCGGCGTCAAGAAGGATCTGCCCCATCGCGGTTTCCCGCTGGGTGTCGATCTCCCGGCGAGCCTTTTCCCGACTGGCATTGGAATCGGCCATCGCGGCCGCCAGGGCGTCGCGGTAGAGGCGGTCGGTTTCTTCCTCGGCCGCAACGATCAGCTTCTGGGCTTCCTGACGGGCCTCCTTGAGCTGGGTCTTGAGGTCAGCCTCGAGCCGTTGAGCCTGGGCAAGCTTCTGCTTGGAATCAGCGCGGCTGGTGGCGATGTAGCCCTCGCGCTCCTCGACCGTCCGGCCGATGGGACGGAAGAACAGGGCGTTGAGAATGAAGGTGAGGAGCACCACCTGCACCGCCATGAGCGGCAGGGTGGCATCGAGGTCGAAGAGACCCCCCTCCGGTGTACCGGCTGCGGCAAGCAGGAGCCAGCTGGTCATGGGGCAGGAGCGCTGGAGTGATCAGGACGGTGGACGGTGGGGAGTGACGCTCCGGAGCGGGGGATGGAACGCTCCGGAAGGCCTTTCCCTCTGGGCGTGATCAGTTGGCGAAGGGGTTCGCAAACAGCAGAACCAGGGCGACCACCAGGCCATAGATGGTGAGCGACTCCATGAAGGCCAGAGACAGCAGCAGGGTGCCGCGGATCTTGCCTTCGGCTTCAGGCTGGCGGGCAATGCCTTCAACGGCGCCGCCGGCAGCGGTGCCTTGACCAATGCCGGGGCCGATGGAGCCCAGGCCGACGGCCAGACCGGCTGCCACAACAGACGCAGCGGAAGTAATCGAATCCATGTTGGGGAAGAGATGTGGGGCGCCGATGCAGCGCGGAGTGAACCGAGGACGGAACGCGGCGCTTGGACATTCCCAGGGAAAGACCTTGGGAATGGGCCCGGATCGAGCCGGACCTGCGCGCAGGAGATCTAGCAGACCGTGGGACCGGCCGGCTTGGAATCAGGTCTGGATTCAGGCGTGGGATTCATGGACGGCCTCGCCGATGTAGTAGGCGGCGAGGGTGGCGAAGATCAATGCCTGGATCGCGCTTGTGAACAGACCCAGGAACATCACGGGCAAGGGAACGATGAGGGGAACGAGAAAAGCCAGCACCGCCACAACAAGTTCATCGGCAAGGATGTTGCCGAACAAACGGAAAGAAAGCGAGAGCGGCTTGGTGAAATCCTCGACGATCTTGAAAGGCAACATGATCGGCGTGGGCTCCACGTAGTACTCGAAGTATCGGAAGCCCTTACGACTCAGGCCGGCATAGAAGTAGGCCAGAGAAACCAGCAGGGCCAGGGCGATGGTGGTGTTGATGTCTGCGGTGGGGGCACCCAATTCCCCACTGGGAAGGTGGATGAGTTTCCAGGGGATCAGGGCACCGCCCCAGTTGCTGACGAAGATGAACAAGAAAAGGGTGCCGATGAAAGGCAGCCAATCTCTATAGGCCTTTTCTCCGATATAATCACGCGCGATATCACGAATGTAGGCCCAGAGATATTCCAGCAGGTTCTGGAGACCGCGGGGATCGCGCTCCAACTTGCGGGATCCGATCACCACAACGGTCAGCAGGGCTCCAATCACCACCCAGGAGCTCAGGAAGATCTGGCCATGGATGTTGTAGTTGCCCAGGTGCCAGTAGAGGTGTTGTCCAACCTCCAGGGCGGCGAAGGGAAGATTGAGTGGCAAGGGAACCATCGGGCTGAACGTTCGGTGTCGCTCAAGCGACGGATGGGGTGGAGGAGGCGGGGCTGGAGACTCGTGCTGATCAGCGCTGGGTTGAACCAACTCTGGCATCGAGCAGCCCTTGGATCAGAAGGGCGGGTTTGTAGAGCAGGAAACCGATCAGGGCTGGAAGGAGATCCATCTGGGGGATCCTGGTGGAGGCGATGACGAGCACCACAGGCACCAGAAGCTGGACCTTTCCCACTGACTTGGCGCCGTTGCCGAGCTTGTCCACGCTGCGGGAAAGAAGCCACAGGTAGAGGAGCCCGGCGAGGGCACCGACCAGAAGACTTCCTGCCGTGGAGAGGTCAAAGGCCAAGGCAGCGATCGGCACCGCCGTAGCGGAAGCGATCAGGGTGGCCTGGATCAGGCGCCGCTTGAGCCGCGCGTAATCAGCCATGTCGCCGCTGGTCTGTAAACGAGCCCCACCAAGGGGGAGCGTTTCGGCCATGGCCACCTCCGCAGGGGAGGAGGTCATCACCGGTTCAGGCTTCAACCCTGGGTCAGATCCTGCTTCCAGCGCGAGTTCCGACCCCTGGGTGGAGAGCAACTCGAGATGTTGATCAGGGCTGGCCAACAAGGGCGCCGAGGCTCTGAAAAGGCGTGCGGAATTTATCACGCAGCCCCTTCCGCTCAGGGCCTGAGCAGCAACAGCTGCCGGCTCACAAGTCCCCGTGCCACGGCGGCCAGAGGCTCCGGGGCCCAATCCAGATCCAGCTCGCCCAGGGGCGTGTCCGCCCCGGCCGCGTCGATCGCCTGCAGCAAGGCGACCGCTTCAGGCTCCAGGTTGAGGGGCTCCAGATCAGGACCCAGCAGGCTGGACCCCGGCCAGCCCCAGAGACAGGGGTTGCGCTGACCGCGGGCCGCAAGCACCACCTGATCACGGCTCCAGTCGGCCGCCGCCAGTTCCCCCTGGCTGAGGAAGAACTCGAAATGGCTGATGTCGGGATCGAGCGCCTCGACCAGTTGCCACTGTTCCCGCTTCGGCAGGGCCCGGGCCCGTTCCAGAAGCTCCCCCTCGAGCAGGCGGGCGGGATCCCAGACCTGGGGATTGGAGAAGCCGGCGAACTGCAGGTCAGCGGCGGCCACGAAGGCGAACAGGCGATCGAGGTCGTAGCTGCTCTCCTGGGGATGCAGATACATGTCGGCGAAGTTGGCATCCGCGGCCGTGTCCAGGGCCCAGCGCTGTTCATGGTGACGGCGCAGGCGGTTCCGCTCCGGCAGGCTCGCGAGCAGTTCGCGGCCCAGGCGCAGCCCCTCCCCGTCGGCTCCTGCACCCACCAGCGTCAGGGCCCGTTGGGTGCGGTGGATCTCCCAGCGTCCCCCATCGGCGTAGAGGAAGAGGTGCAGCAGCCCCCCCTGCCGCAGCAGCTCGGCCAGGGCCCTGAGCCCCGCCTGGGGCTGCTTGAGGTGATGGAGGACGCCAACGGAGTTGATGTAATCGAACGGTCCTTCGCCCGCCAGGTCCAGCAGGCTGCGCTGCTCGATCCGCACCGAGGCGCGCCCGGCGGCACCCGAGCGGCGCAACCGTTCGCGGGCCACCTCAAGGGTGCCGGGGCTGATGTCCACCGCCAGGATCTCGGCGCCCGGGTTGAGGTGGGCCAGGTAGTCGGTGCTGACACCGGTGCCACAACCCGCGTCCAGGATCCGCAGCGGTTCGGGCCATTCCGGCACGGCACCGGTGCAGACGCCGTAGGCGCAGGGCACACACCAACGCCAGTTGTACCCGGGGGGAGGGCCGTCCTGGAGGGGGTCACCGGGGTAGGGAAAGCGGTCGTAGAAGGCGCTCACCACGGGAGTGGCGGCATCGGTGGATCCCTCGGGCATGGATGGGGAGGGCGGCGGAACGCTGGACGCTGACCAGGGGAGCTTTTCATGGGGCCGACGGACCTGGGAACCACACGGCCTGGGGGCTGCAAACATTTGTTCATGGCCCCCCGATCGGCACCAGGGCCAGCCGTAACGTTCCTTGGCCAGGCTCGCTCTCGTTCATGACCGTGACCGCCAGCAGCGGCAGCCCCAGGGTTTCACCCCAGCTGTTTGACACCCTGCCGCTCTCCAGCGTCCGTCAGGCGGAGCAACAGGACCGCTTCCCCGATCTCGGCGAGCTCGACAACCTCAGCACCTTCTTCCAGACCGGTCTCGTACGTGTGGAGGTCGCCAGGCGTCTGTCGGCCAACGCCGATGGCATCGTTGGTCGCGCGGCGAACCGCATCTTCTCCGGCGGTACCCCGCTCTCCTACCTCGATGCCCCGCTGACCCCGGAGTCCCAACGCAGCGCTGAGGCCACGCCCCTGGCGGCCGATCAGATCGCCTTTGCGGCCTCGGTCGCCACGTTTGCCCAGGGCAGTGCCACCAAGGGCTTCCTGGGCAGGGTTCTTGGGGGCCTCCAGGCCGATGCGGATGTGCGCGTCGTGCTCCCCACCGGCTTCAGCCCGATCAGCGTCGCCCTGTACGGCACGGAGCGCATGCGCAAATCCGTGCGCGACCTGGCCTGGTTCCTGCGTTACGTGGGCTACTCAGTGATGGCCGGCGACCCCAGCATCCTTTCTGTGAACACCCGCGGCCTGCGGGATGTGCTCGAGAAGGGATGCTCCCTGACAGCCACCAACGTGGCCCTGCAGGAAATGCGCGCCGCCGCCGCGGAGCTGTTCAACGGCGAGCCTGAAGCCCGGAGCCTGGTGATCGAGGCCTTCAACGTCCTGATCAAGGAACTCGACGTTCCCACCCCCTCCCCCCGCCAGCGTCTCGGCAGCCCCGAAAACCAGGGTCTGCAGCTACCTGCCAACTACGCGCTGGCAGCCCAGGGCAAGGCCCCCCGCTACAACATCAAGCCCGGCCAGACCGGCGCCCAGAAGGCCGAGGTGATCCGGGCGGCCTACAGGCAGGTGTTCGAGCGCGACATCGTCAAGGGCTACAGCCAGGTGGTGAGCCCTGTTGAGGCCACCCAGGTGCGTCAGGGACAGATCTCGATGCGCGAGTTCATCCGCTCCCTTGGCCAGAGCAAGGAGTACCGCCAGCAGTTCTACGGGCGCTTCTCCAACAGCCGCGCCGTCGAGCTGGCCTTCCGCCACTTCCTTGGCCGAGGCATCAGCTCCCGAGAGGAGTTCACCCGCTACTTCGACATCGTCAGTGCCCAGGGCCTCAAGGGCTTGGTCGACGCTCTGATCAACACCCAGGAATACGCCCGGGTGTTCGGGGAGGAAACCGTTCCCTTCCTGCGCGATCTCGGGGAGGAAGCCCAGGAGAGCGCCGGCTGGGGGTCCAACCGCAAGCTGTTCAATTTCAGCGCGCCCTTCGAGGGGGCACCGCAGTACGTCACGCTCTACGCCTCCTACCGCCAGCCCTTCGCCGATCAACACGCCTACGGCGGCGGCAACGACCCGCTCGCCCTCAACTACGGCGCCATCTTCCCCTCGGGCACGGCGTCCGTGGCCACCCGTCCAGCTCCTGTCGGTTACGACAACCGACGGATCCTGATCGGCAACGGCATCGCCCAGCCGGGGCAGATGGACAGCCCCCAGTTCCGCAAGGCCAAGCCCCGCCGGGTGGGGCCGAAACTGGTGCGCCTGCAGCAGATCTCCACCGGCGGCTCCTCGGTTCCGCGCCGTGGTGGACAACCCAGCATTCGCCGAACCGAATCAAGCACCAGCGCGGTGATCGACGCCGTCTACGTGCAGGTGCTGGGCACGGCCGGCTATGCCGGTGAGCGCCTGAAGGTGGAGGAGATCAAGCTCGAGAATGGCGACATCTGCCTGCGGGACTTCATCCGTGAGGTGGCTCGCTCAACCGCTTTCCGTCGCCGCTACTGGAACGGTCTGTACATCACCAAGGCGATCGAGATCATCCACCGCCGGCTGCTGGGTCGCCCCACCTTCGGTCGCTGGGAAATTGACGGCTACTTCGACACCGCGGCCCGAAAGGGTTTTTACGGGGTGGTGGATGCCATCCTCGCTAGCTCCGAATACAGCGAAAGCTTCGGTGAGGACACCGTCCCGTACGAGCGCTTCATCACCGCGAACGATCTCAACGCGCGACGGGTGCCCGCCCTCAAACGGCCCTTCAACGCCGGCGCCTATGCGGACATCCAGCCCCAGCAGTTAAGGCGGCCCGATGTGAGAACTCAGGAGGGCATCGTCAACAGCTCGGAGGTCACCCCGCGCAACCTGACCGCCCGCAAGCGGGTGGTATTGGGCGGCTGGAAAGCCAAGATCAGCGCCAACGACGACGACGCTCAAGGTTTCGACACCAGCGGCAGCGACACCGCCACGGGGAGCTTCGCCACCATCGCTCCCCAGAGCTGGCCCGAGAACCCCCCTCCCACCCGCCGCTGGAGCGCCGCTCGCTGGCAGCCCAAGCAGGTGGCCACGCAGGTCTAGCTCTCCTGAGCGGGCGGACCCATCTCTCCACCCACCCCAGAGACCTAGCCCTGCAGTACCTGGGTGCCGCCAACTTGAAAGCCGCTGATGGGCAGCAGCCGCGGCTTCGTCGCTAGCGAACCGCCGGTTTCGGCGATGGCCAAGGCCCTGCGTCCCGGCAAGCCCCAGGGGCTGACCCGCCGCCGCAGCCTCCCGGAGCGCTTGCGGCTGTCAAGGTTCCCCGGCGAAGGCGAGTTGCAGAGCGTGCTCCGCAACGTTTATCGCCAACTCCTCAATCGTGATGTGCTGGCCTCAGAACGCCTCGGTGATGCCGAATCCCAGCTCCGTGATGGCCACATCTCGGTGTCGGAATTCGTGGCGCTCCTGGCCTCCAGCGAGCTGTTTGGGCAGCGCTTGAACCGGCTGGCCCCGCTGCGGGCCGCAACGGCGGCCTACCTCGCTCTGCTAGGGAGGGCCGCCCAGGCCAGCGAAGTGAGCGCGTTCCTGGCCAGCCAGGCCAACCACGGTCAACAACGGGCCCTCGAAACCCTGATCAACAGCGACGAGTACGCCACCAACTTCGGCCGCGACACGGTGCCCTACCTCCGCGGCCTCGACACCCCGGACGGCCTGCCACTCACCACGCTGAACCGCACCGCCAGCCTCTACGGCGGCAACGCTGCTCTCAATCCACCCACCAAGGGCGCGATCTGAGCTCCCTGGCCCGCTGAGGGGGCCAGGCTCAGCAGGCGCCTGGTCCTAAGCAGGGCGCTTTTGCCTTCCAACACGGCCGTTGGGGGCTGAATCTGGCTTGGACCGCGCGACGGAAGAGTTCGACTTGCGCGATCAAATGATTAACATTTGCAGCAGAGTCCATGTATCAACAACTCCCGCGAAAGCCATTGCGCGCAAAGCGTTTTCAAAAAACAATCCGCCGTGAAGAACTGTTACCGGAGGCCGAGTCAGAGCAGCGGCCTGCCGCAGAATAATTCGGCAATCAGTTGATCTGATTTGCCGCCTGGCCGACCCGCAGCCCAATGGCAACGCCTCCCAAGGCAGCGCCGTTGAGCCACGCAGAAGCCGCTCCTTCATGCCAGGCCTCCTTTCGGAAGCCCCAGTCAGGGAGCACAGGCATCCACCCTTACCCACCGGCTATCGGTCTCCTTAAACGGCGACCGCTTGTTTCGAGGCAGAACTGCATGAGCATCGTCTCCAACTCGATCATCAACGCGGATGCTGAAGCCCGCTACCTCAGCCCCGGCGAACTCGACCAGATCAAGTCCTTCGTCGCCGGCGGTCAACGCCGGCTTCGGGTGGCTCGAGTCCTGAGCGAGAGCCGGGAACGCCTCGTCAAGCAGGCCGGCGGCGCCCTCTTCCAGAAGCGTCCAGACGTGATCTCCCCGGGGGGCAATGCCTACGGCGAAGAGATGACGGCCTCCTGCCTCCGCGACATGGACTACTACCTGCGCCTTGTGACCTACGGGATCGTGGCCGGCGATGTCACTCCCATTGAGGAGATCGGCATCATCGGGGCCCGCGAGATGTACCGCGCTCTCGGCACCCCACTCGAAGCCATGGCAGAAGCCGTGCGCGAACTGAAATTCGCCTCAAGCACTCTGCTCACCGGAGCTGACGCTGAAGAAGCTGGCTTCTTCTTCGATTACGTCATCGGCGCCCTTTCCTGAGGCTGCCCTCTCCTTCCCCACCGCCGCTTCCCCGGACCTATGCAAGACGCGATCACCAACGTCATCAATCTCTCTGACGTTCAGGGTCTCTACCTCGACGACTCCTCCATCGGTCGCCTCGAGCAGTACTTCGCCAGTGGTGAACTGCGCGTGCGCGCTGCCGCCACCGTTTCCGCCAACGCCTCGGCCATCATCAAAGATGCCGTGGCCAAAACGCTGCTCTACACGGACATCACCCGTCCGGGCGGCAACATGTACACCACCCGTCGCTATGCGGCCTGCATCCGCGACCTCGACTACTACCTGCGCTACGCCACCTACGCGATGCTCGCGGGCGACTCTTCGATCCTCGATGAGCGCGTGCTCAATGGCCTCAAGGAGACCTACAACTCCCTGGGTGTGCCCATCGGCGCCACGGTGCAGTCGATTCAGGCGATCAAGGAATCGGCTGCCTCGCTGGTCGGTCCCGAAGCCGGGCGTGAACTGGGCGTCTACCTCGACTACATCAGCTCCGGTCTGGGCAACTGATCCCACAACGGTCTACCCCGCGAGGATCACCCCCATGCGTCTGTTCAAGATCACGGCCTGCATTCCCTGTCCTGAAAAGGCTCGGACCCAGCGCGAGCTGCAAAACACCTACTTCACCAAGTGGGTGCCGTACCAAAGCTGGTTCGCTGAACAACAGCGCATCATGAAGCAGGGCGGAAAGATTCTGAAGGTCGAACTCGTGGCGGGTCGGCGTCAGATCAACGTCGGCAACTGAGTCTTTCGCTCACCTCACCAACTTTCATCCAAGCTCGGCACTGGCCGGGCTTTTTTTTGTCCGTACACTCGGGCGTGAGCGGCCCATGTCCAGCTGACGATGAAGCTTTCCTGAGCCCATGGCCTTGCCCGGCATTGCGAACCGTCCCCCCAGCTCGATCCCGAGCCCAGAGGCCTCCGCCAAAGGTTTCCTACCGCTTCCCTTTGCCCTCTGGCCCGCTGAAGCGAGGCTCTTGCTGGGTCTGGTGGCGCTCTGGAGCCTGCTGGGCATCCTGATCCTCACATCAGCCAGCTGGTGGGTGGCCGAGCGGGAAATGGGCGACGCCGCTTACTACCTCAAACGTCAGCTGCTCTGGCTGGCGGCCAGCTGGGGGCTGCTGCTGCTGGCCCTGCGGGTGAACATTCGCCGTTGGTCCAAGCTGGCCGGCCCCGCCCTGTTGCTGGGGGGCCTCCTGGTGGCCGCCACCCTGGTGGCCGGCAGCACCGTGAACGGCGCCAGCCGTTGGCTGGTGGTCGGTCCGATCCAGATCCAACCATCTGAGCTGGTCAAGCCCTTCGTGGTCCTGCAGGGGGCTGCCCTGTTTGCCCACTGGAAGCGCATCGCCATCGACCAGAAGCTGCTCTGGCTGACGGTGTTCGGCGCTCTGATCCTGCTGATCCTCAAGCAACCCAACCTGAGCACAGCCGCCCTGACGGGCCTGCTGCTGTGGTTGATGGCCCTGGCCTCCGGCCTCAACCTGGGCGCCCTGCTGGCCACGGCCTTGGCGGGGGGGCTTGTCGGGGTGAGCAGCATCTTGATCAACACCTACCAGCGGGTGAGGGTGACGTCGTTCCTGAACCCCTGGAAAGATGCCCAGGGGGACGGTTACCAGCTGGTGCAGAGCCTTCTGGCCATCGGCTCCGGCGGGCCCCTGGGTGAGGGTTTCGGCCTCTCCACCCAGAAACTTCAATACCTGCCCATCCAGTCAACGGATTTCATCTTCGCGGTGTTCGCCGAGGAGTTCGGCTACATCGGCTCGGTGATGCTGCTGCTGTTCCTGCTGTTGTTCGGCTTCGTGGGGCTGCGGGTGGCTCTGAGCTGCCGCAGCAACCAGCTGCGGCTGATCGCCATCGGCTGCACCACCCTGCTGGTGGGCCAGTCGATTCTGAACATCGCCGTCGCCAGCGGTGCGATGCCCACCACCGGCTTGCCCTTGCCTCTGATCAGCTACGGCGGCAATTCACTGCTCTCCAGCCTGCTCACCGCCGGCCTGCTGATCCGTTGCTCACTGGAATCGGCAGGGGTGGATCCGGGCCGTCCCCGCCGACGGAGGCAGGGGGTCGCCCCGATAGGGTGACACTTGCACCGGGCCCCCATGACCGACCTCGGTCTCTCCCTCGCCGACCAGCTGGCGGATCTGGCCCGCTGGACTGAACAGCTGCTGCGCGCCTCCCTGGCGGCACCTGGTCCGATCACCCTGGCGATCGTCTTTGCCGGAGGTCTGCTCACCAGCCTCGGCCCCTGCTCGCTCGGGCTGCTGCCCGTGACCCTGGCCTATCTGGCCGGCTTCAGCGACCGGCAGCGGCGGCCCTGGGTGCGCAGCGTCAGTTTTGGGCTCGGCATTGTCGCGTCGCTGGTGCTGCTGGGGCTGGCCAGCGGCCTTTTGGGTCTGTTCTATGGGCGCGTTCCGGGTCTGATTTCAGGGCTGGTGGCGGCCCTGGCCCTGGTGATGGGCCTCAACCTGCTGGGCCTGCTGACGTTCCGCCTGCCCACCGGCCCCGACCCGGATCGCTGGCGCCAACGGGTGCCGGCCCCCCTGGCGCCCCTGGCGGCGGGCCTGGCCTTCGGACTGGCGGCCTCCCCCTGCACCACGCCGGTGCTGGCAGTGCTGCTGGCCTGGATGGCCCAGAACGGCAAACCGGTGGTGGGCATGGTGCTGCTGGCCTGCTTCGGCCTGGGCCAGGTGCTGCCCCTGCTGCTGGCGGGAACCCTGGCGGCCAGCCTGCCGAGCCTGCTGGCCCTGCGGTCCGTCGGACGCTGGGTTCCGGCGATCAGTGGCGTCGTGCTGGTGCTCACCGGCGGCCTCACACTTCTGGCCCAGCTGCCATGACCTCTGCCTCGCCCACCTTGGTCGCACCGTTGCTGAATGCCCTGGGCCGAGTGGCCGCGTGGATTTCAGATCTGCGGCTGGCGATCGTGCTGCTGTTGGTCGTGGCCATCGCCAGCGGGCTGGGCACCGCGATCCCCCAGCAGGAAAGCAGCGAGTTTTATCACCGCCTCTACGACGAAACCCCCTGGCTGGGGTTGGTGCGCGGGGACGGGATCCTGGCCCTCCAGCTGGATCACCTCTATTCCAGTGACTGGTTCCTGGCGCTGCTGGGCTGGCTGGGGCTGTCCCTGGTGCTGTGCAGCTGGCGCCGCCAGTGGCCGGCCCTGCGCGCCGCCCTGCGCTGGGTCGACTACAGCTCCCCGCGCCAGCTCAGCAAGCTGAGCGTGGCGGAGACCGTGGCCTCCCCAGAACCCCAGGCCGATCTCGAACGCCTGGGGGCCCTGCTCACGGCCCGGGGCTGGCGAGTTCAAAGCCAGGCGGGTCGACTGGCGGCCCGCAAGGGCGTGGCCGGTCGGGTGGGGCCCCTGCTGGTGCATGCGGGGCTTGTGGTGCTGTTGGTGGGATCGGCCTGGGGAGCGCTGGGGGGCCAGCGGGTGGAGCGCTTTCTGGCCCCGGGCCACGAGCTCGAGTTGCTCGATCGCCGCGGCGAGGGCCAGCTGACCTTGGTGCTTGAGCAGTTCGGCATCGACCGCGACCCCGCCGGGCGTCCTGAGCAGTTCCGCTCGCGCTTGCTGCTCAAGAACCCCCCCCAGGCTGATGCCCCAGCCCTGGAGCAACGCGCCGAGATCAGCGTCAACCACCCCCTGCGCCACCAGGGCATGACCATCTACCAGGCGGACTGGGCTTTGGCGGCGATCACGCTGCAATTGGGCAAAAGCCCGCTGCTGGAGCTGCCGCTGCAGAGCTTTCCCCAACTCGGGAATCAGATCTGGGGATTGGTGCTGCCCACCCGCCCCGATGGCACCGATCCCGTGCTGCTGAGCGTGACCAACGAGGCCGGACCGGTGGAGATCTATGCCAGCGACGCCAGCCTGCTGGGCCGGCTCATTCCCGGCGGCGAGGCCCTGGAAGTGAACGGCCTGCCCCTTCGGGTGGCCTCGATCCTGCCCGCCAGTGGCCTGCTGCTCAAGCGCGATCCGGGGGTGCCACTGGTCTACGCCGGCTTCGCCATTGCCCTGGTGGGTTGCGGCCTCAGCCTGGTGGCCACCCGCCAGTTGTGGGCGATCGCGGAGGACGGGCGCCAGCGCCTGCATGTGGGTGGGCTCTGCAACCGCAACCTCACCGCCTTCGCCAGCGAACTGCCGCAGCTGCTGGGCTCCCTGCAGCAGCCTCAGCCGAGATGACGGGTGCCATGGCTGACCCGAACCACCGTGTGCACGTTGCCGCGGGGGTTGAAATCAGCCTCGAGCTGGATCCAGTCGGGTTGGGCCGCCGCCACCAGATCATCCAGGATGCGGTTGACCACCTCCTCGTGGGAGATCGAGCGGTCGCGCCAGCTGTTCACATAGAGCTTGAGCGCCTTGAGCTCAAGGACCCGGGGGCCGGGCTCGTAGATCAGGCGCAGCACCGCGAAATCCGGGTAGCCCGAGAACGGGCAAAGGCAGGTGAACTCCGGCAGGGTGATCGACACTTCGTAGGGACGGCCCGTGGAGGGGTTGTCGAAGCAGATCAGCTGGGCCTGCTCGATCTCCCGCTGGCCGTACAGAGGCGTGGTGGTGAGGGCGCTGGGAGCTGGGGCAGCCATCGATCGGGCGGGAGTGCATCAGGTTCACGATGCTACGAAACGGCCGATTCTTTACAACGATCCCAAAAGAAATCAGCCGAATGTCCGCCGTGGACATCCCAACCGCTTTAGATGGAGAAGGCCCGCAGAGAATCCCTGCCTGCGCCTCGCGTCCATGGACCCGACGCCGGGCCCCAGGCTGGTCGCCGCTCAACGGCGCAGCCAGTAGCAATGGATACACCGGACGTCCAGCACCTGCGGCCTAATGGCAGAAGTCCATTGTTGCAATGGCTGGGCATCCGCCGAACTCCTCTGCTAGGACGCCTCTCACCCTTCCTCTCAGGCACCGTCCTGGGAGACACCCCCTGAAATGAATCCCCGGATCCATGAAAAAAGTTGAGGCCATCATCCGTCCGTTCAAGCTTGAGGACGTCAAACTCGCCTTGGTGAATGCCGGCATCGTCGGCATGACCGTGAGTGAAGTGCGTGGCTTCGGGCGTCAAAAGGGCCAGGTCGAGCGTTACCGCGGATCAGAATTCACGGTCGAATTTCTACAGAAACTCAAGCTCGAGGTTGTTGTTGACGACGACCGTGTCGACACGGTGATTACCTGCATTCAAGATGCGGCCCGCACCGGTGAAATCGGCGACGGCAAGATCTTCATCACCAACATCGAGTCGGTGATCCGGATCCGCACCGGCGACAAGGACAGCAGCGCGATCTGAGCGCCCCTGAATCAAGGGTCTGCTCCTGTGCCGATCAACCCGAGGGTTGGTCGGCTTCTTTATGGCTCAGGGTGCTGGCCACCAGATGTTTGATGGCGCTTCGATCCAGCGTCGGCGTGGTCAGCGGCGTGTTCGATCCCTCCCCGTTGGATCCAACGCGGTCAAAACATTCGTCCCGCATCCAGAGCAGGTACTCGTGGTTGCCGGCCGGCCCGGTGATCGGTGAGGCCACCAGCCCGGCTGCGCGCCAACCCAGCCGATCCGCCGCTGCGATCACCGCTTCGATCGCATCGACGTGGGCCTCGGGATCCCGCACCACACCGCCTTTGCCCACCCGGGCTCGCCCCACCTCGAACTGGGGTTTGACCAGAAGCACCGCCTCCTGACCCTCTGGTGCCATCAACCCCTTCAGGGCGGGCAACACCAGGGCCAGGGAGATGAACGACACATCGGCCACCGCCAGATCCGGCCTGGGATCGTGGGGCCCGTAGAGCTGCTCGGGCCGCAGGTGGCGCAGGTTGGTGCGCTCCTTGAGCACCAGCCGGGGATCGGTGCGCAGGCTCCAGGCGGTCTGGCCGTAGCCCACATCGATGCCGTAGATCCGCTGGGCGCCGTGCTGCAGGAGGCAGTCACTGAAGCCACCGGTGGAGATGCCCCCATCGAGGCAGATCCGACCCTCCACCTGGATCGGGAACGTCTCGAGGGCCCGCACCAGCTTCTCGCCGCCACGGGAGACGAAGCGTGGGGGCTGGCTCACCTGGGGCTCCAGTTCCAGCGCCACCTCCATGCCGGGCTTGTCCAGCACCCGATCGCCGGCGCGCACCCGGCCGGCACGGATCAGCTGCTGGGCCTGCTGGCGGCTCTCCACCAGACCCAGGGCCAGTAAATGCAGATCCAGCCGGCGTTTTCGGGCCATGGCGTCATCCAACCACAGCCGAAACAGAACCAAAGCCGCAGGCTGCGCCGGGTGGCCTGCCCCATACATTGGGTGCGACGTCGCCAGGCGCTGGCCCTTGATCGAGCGTTACACCCTCCCCGAGATGGGGCGCATCTGGAGCGAGCAGGCCAAGTTCCAGAGCTGGCTGGATGTGGAGATCGCCGCCACGGCCGCCCAGAGCCAGCTGGGGCGGGTGCCGGCCGAAGCCCTGGCGGAGATCAGGGCCAAGGCGAGCTTTGAGGTGGAGCGGATCGAGGCGATCGAGGCGGAGGTGCGCCACGACGTGATCGCCTTCCTCACCAATGTGAACGAGCACGTGGGCGAGGCGGGCCGCCACATCCACGTGGGCATGACCAGCTCAGATGTGCTCGACACCGGCCTGGCCCTGCAGCTGAAGGCCTCGGTGGCGGTGCTGCGCACCGAACTCGATGCCCTGGCCGCAGCGCTCAGGGAGCTGGCCCGGGCCCACAAGGGCACGGTGATGATCGGGCGATCCCATGCCATCCATGGCGAACCGATCACCTTCGGCTTCAAGGTGGCGGGCTGGCTGGCGGAGAGCGAGCGCAACCGCGAGCGACTGGAGCGCCTGGAAACCGTGGTGGCCGTGGGCCAGATCAGCGGCGCCATGGGCACCTACGCCAACACCGATCCCCAGGTGGAGGCGCTCACCTGCGCGGCACTGGGCCTGGTGCCTGACACCGCCAGCACCCAGGTGATCTCCCGCGACCGCCACGCCGAGTACGTGCAGACCCTGGCGCTGGTGGGGGCGACCCTGGAGCGGATCTCCACCGAAATCCGCAACCTGCAGCGCACCGATGTGCTGGAGGTGGAGGAGAACTTCGCCAAGGGCCAGAAGGGCAGCTCGGCGATGCCCCACAAGCGCAATCCGATCCGCAGCGAGCGCATCTCCGGCCTGGCGCGGGTGCTGCGCAGCTACACGGTGGCGGCCCTGGAGAACGTGGCCCTCTGGCACGAGCGCGACATCAGCCACAGCTCCGTGGAGCGCATGATGCTGCCGGATTGCTCAGTGACCCTGCACTTCATGCTGCGGGAGATGACCGCGGTGATCAGGGGCCTGGGGGTCTACCCCGCGAACATGGCGCGCAACCTGAATGTGTATGGCGGTGTGGTGTTCAGCCAGCGGGTGCTGCTGGCCCTGGTGGAGAGCGGCCTCAGCCGCGAGGAGGCCTACCGGATCGTCCAGGAGCACGCCCACAGCGCCTGGAACACAGAAGGCGGCAACTTCCGCGCCAACCTCGAAGCTGATCCGGCCGTCACGGCGCGGCTGGGCCCCGGGCAGCTGGCGGAATGCTTCGCCACCGATCTGCACCAGGCGAACCTGAGCGTGATCTGGGAGCGGTTGGCGATCTGATTCCTCAGGCCGCCTGTTCCGTGAGGCTCCCTTCGCTTGAGCTGGCTTCGGGGCCACTGCTGCCGTTGAGATCATCACCCGTGATCTGGGGCTCTGCAGCTGGGGAATTGGCCGATGTCGTGCCAGGAGTGGGTGGTGGCGGCACGGCCTTGGCCGTGGCCGGATTGAGGCCCGCCCCCACGGGGCTCAGCAGATCGATCGGCTCGCAGACCGGGAAGCGGTTGATCGCCTTGAGGGCCAGTCGGGCCTTGCCGCGCAGCTGCTCGCTGAGGGCCTCGCCGTAGGGGATCTGGGCCAGCAGATCCACCGTGCGGCGCATGATCCGCACCACATCGCCCTCATCGAGGGAGGTGCCCGCGATCAGGTCGTTCCAGCTGGTGCCCTTGGCCCAGGAATGCACCAGCCCCATCAGCTCCGGCTCGTACCAGAGGGGCATCACCACGGCGGCCCGCTCCTGCTGGCGCAGCAGCTCCCGGCGGATGCCGCCCAGATCGTGCAGGGCCTCCTCGGCGGCGGGCGGGGTGTTGAAGGCGCTCCAGAGATCGGGGCGATTCACCTCCGTGGAGATGGCCTCCAGCACCGCCGCCAGCTCGGCGGGTTCGAGCTCATCGAGGTGGCCGCTCATCAGCGCCAGCCCCAGCCAGAGTTCGTTGTCGCCCCGGAGGGACGCCACGGTGCGGCCGATGTCGGTGGGCTCGAGATCCTCCAGGCAGCCGAAGAAGCGCAGGATTTCGATCAGGGCCAGGAAGGTGTCCCAGTGGCGGTTGGAGCGGTGGTGCAGCAGCCGCTGGCGTTCGCCGATCTCCTCCTCGAGTTCCTCCATGCGCCGGTGCTGCTTCTTGATCTGCTTGCGATCGCCGGTGCTGTGGGCGGGATGGAGTTCGAGGGCCAGCTCCAGTTGGTGCACCAGCAGCGCCTGGGCCTTCACTTCCCCGGCCAGGTCGTACTGGGGGGTGGCCATGTCGTGGCGCCGGGCCATGGAGCCCACCGCAAGGGCCAGACCGCCACTGGCCTGGTCGCCGTGGCGCAGCTCACCGGGGTGGTGCAGCTCTGGGGCGTCCACCTCGCGCACCTGCAGGCAGCTGAGCTCCGCATGGAGGCTCACCACCGCATGGCAGGGCACCAGGATCCAGACGTTCTCATCGGTGAGGCAGAGCAGCAGCGGGAACTGACCGCTGCCCTCCACCTTGGCCACGATCACCGCCGGTGTGACCCGACCCTTGAGCTGGGGTGCCTTGAGGCTCACCAAAGTGCCCTCACTGGCGAATCGCAGGGCGAGGGTGAGCTCATGGGCCAGGGTTTCCTCCGCCTGCTGCTGCAGGATCCGCAGGATGCGCCGCTCCTCCCGCAGCCTGGCCCGCTCCTTTTCATAGAGTTCGAAGGCGTCCCAGGGCACATCGGTGACACTGCCCGAAAGACCCTCCAGCTGTTGGCGCAGTTCGGTGATGCGGCGCTCGTCGTCGACCAGATCGAGGGTGGCCAGGTAGCGGCCGAAGCTGCGCTCCACCAGTTCCTTGGCCTTGGGCAGCTCATAGCGCTGCAGCAGGTTGAGCACCATGCCGTAGCTGGGGGTGAACTGGCTCACGAGCGGATCGGCGGGGCTGGTGGCCAGCTCCCCCGCTTCGCGCACCCCCTCGAAGCGACTCTGCACCGTCACCACATAGCCCTGGGTGTCGAGGCCGCGGCGGCCGGCCCGGCCCGCCATCTGCAGGAACTCACTGCCCATCAGCGGCCGGTGGCCGCGGTCGGTGCGCTTGGAAAGGGCCGAGATCACCGTGCTGCGGGCGGGCATGTTGATCCCGGCGGCGAGGGTTTCGGTGGCGAACACCACCTTCACCAGCCCCTGCTGGAACAGCTCCTCGATCAGTTCCTTCCAGGCGGGCAGCACCCCGGCGTGGTGGGCGGCGATGCCGCGCAGCAGGGCGTCATCGTGGCCCCCTTCGCGCACCGCCTCGGGGGTGGAGGCCACAAAGGCCTGCAGGCGCGCGCGCACCCGGGACTGCTCCTCGTTGGTGAGCAGGTTGAGCCGGCCCAGGTCGCGCACGGCCTTGTCGCAGCCGCGGCGGCTGAAGATGAAGTAGATCGCCGGCAGCATGTCGCGCTCGGCCATCTGGGCCACTACGAAGGGCAGCGGCGCCGCCTCGGGCTGGGGCGGCCTGGGGGTCTTGGGGCCGCGGCGGTGGGTGGTTTTCGGCGCCCGCCAGACCTTGCAGTTGGGGTGCAGCCCGGTGCCCGCATCATTGAGCAGGGGGTGCAGCCCCTTGGCGCTGCAGAAACTGAAGGCCAGGGGCACCGGCCGGAAATCGCTCAGCACCAGCCGGGTGGGCCCGTGCACCTTGTCGATCCAGTCGGTGAGCTGACCGGCGTTGGCCACCGTGGCCGAGAGCGCCACCAGCTGCACCGCAGGTGGGCAATGGATGATCGATTCCTCCCAGACCGTGCCCCGCTGGGAGTCGTTCATGTAGTGGCACTCATCGAGCACCACCGCCTCCACATCGGCGAGGGGATCGTCGCCGCGATCCACCTCCGCGTAGAGCATGTTGCGGAAGATCTCGGTGGTCATCACCACCACCTTCGCCTCCCGGTTCACGCTCAGATCACCGGTCATCAGACCGACGTTCTCGACCCCGAACTGCTCGCGGAAATCGCGCAGCTTCTGGTTCGAGAGCGCCTTGAGGGGTGTGGTGTAGAACACCTTCTGGCCGTGGGCCAGGGCCCGGTAGATCGCGTACTCGCCCACCAGGGTCTTGCCCGAGCCGGTGGGGGCGCTCACTACCACCGAATGGCCCTGGTTGAGCGCATCGATCGCCTCCAGCTGGAATGGATCCAGCGGAAACGGGAACAGCTCCTCCAGGGGCGGAACGTCGGAGCTGGCGATCAGCATCAGGGAATCCTATTGGCCAGACTGCGGCCACCCCGGGCCCTGCCGCTTCCCTTGGCCGCCGACCCCCTTGATCCCCTGCGCCGCTCCCTGGAGCGCCTGCCGATCGCCCGCCGGCGCCTGCTGCGTGCCTTCCAGCCCACGGCGGCTGGGGGCCTGCGGCCAGAGGGGGCCGGTGCCATCCCGCTGCTGGATCTGGCCAGCAATGACTACCTGGGCCTGAGCCAGCACCCTCGCCTGCAGGCGGCCGCCTGCGCCGCGATCGCCTCGGGTGGGGTGGGGGCGGGGGCCTCGCGGCTGGTGAGCGGCAGCCGGCCGGTGCATGGGGAGCTGGAGGCGCGGCTGGCCGCCTGGCTGGGGCGGGAGCGGGTGCTGCTCTTTCCCAGTGGCTTCCAGGCCAACATCGCTGCGGTGGCGGCCCTGGCCGATCGCCACAGCCTGGTGCTCGCCGACCGGCTGATCCACCACTCCCTGCTGGTGGGGGTACAGGCCTCCGGCGCCCAGCTGCGCCGCTTCGCCCACAACGACCTGGCCGCTCTGGATCGGCTGCTGGGCGAGGCACGGGCCAGCTCTGCCGTGCGGCGCCTGGTGGTGCTCAGTGAGAGCCTGTTCAGCATGGAGGGCAGCAGCCCCGATCTGCCGGCGCTGTCGGCCCTCTGCCAACGGCATTCGGCCCTGCTGCTGATCGATGAGGCCCATGCCCTGGGGGTGCTGGGCCCCGGCGGACGCGGGCTGGCCCACGGGCTGGCGGGGGTGCACCTGGTGAGCGGCACCTTCGGCAAGGCCTTCGGCAGTGGTGGCGCCTTCCTGGCCACGGGCGATCTGCTCGGCGACTGGCTGCTGCAGCGCTCCGGCGCCTTCCGCTATTCCACCGCCCTGGCCCCGCCCCTGGCGGCGGCAGCCCTGGCCGCCCTTGATCTGCTGGAGGAGACCCCCGACCTGGGGTCGAAGTTGTTGGAGCGTGCCGAGCGCTGGCGAACTTCCCTGACGGCGGCCGATTGGCCGCTGGTGGCAGGCCAGGGGCCGATCCTGCCGTTGCTGGTGGGCGAAGACGATCGGGCCCTGGAGCTGCAGCGGCACCTGGAGGCCGCAGGCCTGCTGAGCGTGGCGATCCGCCCACCCACGGTGCCGGCGGGAACGGCGAGGTTGCGGCTGGTGCTGCGCAGCGACCTGCCGCCCGGCACCCTGGAGCGGCTGCTGGAGGCCCTGGCCCGATGGCGCTGAGCGATCCGGCGGCTGGGGGTGTGCAGCTGCTGGCGATGCACGGCTGGGGGGGCGACCACCGGGCCTGGGCCCCCTGGGGGGCGGCCGCCGCCCGGCGTGGTTGGAGCCTGGGTTGGGGGGAGCGGGGCTACGGCCATCAAGTGCAGCTGGAGCCGCAGTGGTCGGGCACGGGACGCCGCGCCCTGCTGGTCCATTCCATGGGGATTCACCTGGTTCCCGGTGCCGTGCTGGCCGCGGCCGAGGCGGTGGTGCTGCTGGCCAGCTTTGGGCGCTTCGTGCCCCCAGGAGCCCCCGGGCGCCGCGGACAACTGGCCCTGGAGGCCATGGCCAATCGCCTGAGCAACGGCGACAGCGATGGCTTACTCAAAGACTTCCTGGCCCAGGCCGCCGCCCCCGACCCCGAGGAATTGCTGCCAGCAGGGCCCCGGGAGGAGGGGGTGCCCCCCGCCGGCCAGGGTCGCCTGCTCGCTGACCTCGACCTGCTCGGCCGCCTCACCGCGCTGCCGGAAGCGTTTCCAGCCAGCGCAGCGGTGCTGGTGGTGGAGGCGGGCGACGACCGGATCGTGGCCCCTGAGAGCCGTCGCCTGCTGGTGGAAGCCCTCCCCAGGGCCAGCCACTGGACCCTGGCGGGTGCCGGCCACAGCCTGCTGCGGGCCGATCTGCTCACTCCAGTGCTGAACTGGCTGGAAGCGGCGCTTTCCGCGGAAGTCAGCGGCCATGGTTGATCTGCTCACAAAGCCCGGCGGCAGCCCCCCACAGCCAACGGAACCGTTCCCACTGGAGGTGCGCCGGCGCTTCGCCCGCAGCGCCGGCCGCTACGAGCAGCTGGCGCACCTGCAGCGGGCCGTGGCCTGGCGCCTGGGCCACCTCAGCCGCGACCTGCCCCTGCCGCAAGGGCCCGCAGCTGATCTGGGGGCGGGCAGTGGCCTGCTGGCGCGGGCCCTGGAGGCCCAGCGGCCTGAACTCACCATGCTGCGCCTCGACCACTGCGCCGAGCTGCTGCGCCAGGGGGAGCGCTCCGCTTGTCCTGGAGCCGACGGCTCCCCACCAGCTCCCTCCCTGCTCTGGGATCTCAACGGGGGGCTGCCGGATGAGCTGGAGGGCGCGGCCCTGCTGGCCTCCAGCTTCGCCCTTCACTGGCTGGAGCAGCCCCTGGCCCAACTGGAGCAGTGGTGCCGGGCGCTCCAGCCCGGAGGCTGGCTGGTGCTGGCGGTGCCCACCCAGGGCAGTTTTCGCCAATGGCAGCAGGCGGCCCAGGCGGCACATGTGCCCTGCAGCGCCCTGCCCCTGCCCGAGGCCCAAGCGTTGCAAGCGACCTGCAGCACCTGGCTGGAGCTGCGGGTGGAGCGGAGGCTGCCGTTCAGCCGCACAGCCCCCAGCGCCTTGGCCTTGCTGCGCGAGCTCAAGGGGCTCGGGGCCAGCGCCAGCCGCGTGAGGCCCCTGTCGGCAGGGGAGTTGCGGGCCCTGGAGGCCCACTGGCCCGCCCAGGGAGCCGTGAAGGTCCTGAGCTGGGAGCTGCAGATCCTGGTGGGTCAAAAGCCCAGGCGGCGGCCATGACAGAAGCCCTGCGGCTGGTGGTCTGCGGCACCGACACCGACGTGGGCAAGACCGTGGTCAGTGCCCTGCTGGTGCAGGGGCTGGGGGCCACCTACTGGAAACCCGTGCAATGCGGCCTGGAGGGCGGCGGCGACAGCGACCGGGTGCGGGAGCTGCTGGAGCTGCCTTCTGATCGGGTGCTGCCGGAGGCCTACCGGCTGGCGGCCCCGGTGTCGCCCCACTGGGCGGCGCAGCAGGAGGTGCTGCGCATTGAGGAGACCCGGCTGGCGCTGCCGGCGGTGAGCGGCCCGCTGGTGGTGGAGACGGCCGGAGGGCTGCTGGTGCCCCTGCGGCTCGACTGGCTGCAGATCGATCAGCTGCGCCTCTGGAACCTGCCGGTGCTGCTGGTGGCCCGCAGCGGCCTGGGCACCTTGAACCACACCCTGCTGTCGGTGGAGGCCCTGCGCCAGAGGGGCCTTTCCCTGCTCGGGATCGTGCTCAACGGGCCGCCCCACCCCAACAACGCATCCACCTTGAACGCCCTGGCGGGGGTGCCGGTGCTGGCCCAGCTGCCCACCCTTGAGCGTCTCGATCGGGAGACCCTGGAGGCGCAATGGCAGCTCAGCGGACTGGGCCAGCACCTGCAGCTGGGCCCTAACCTGCGCCCATGAGCAAGACCCACCTGCTGGTGACGGGGGCCCTGTTCGCTCTGTGCGCCGGCATCCTGGTGCTGTTCACCGACATCGAGGTCGGGGTCTACCGCTGGTTCAGCTGCGGCCCCCTGGCCGCCGCCAACGAACAGCGCTCGAAGGTGTGCGAGTAGAACCCAGCCCAGCCTTGCCCCCCCAGCGCTGGCATCCCCACCTCTGGCACCCCACCACCCAGGTGGCCAGCGCCGATCCACCCCTGCGGGCGGTGCGCGGCCGGGGCGCCCTGCTGGAGCTCGACGACGGCCGCCAGCTGATCGACGCCATCAGCAGCTGGTGGGTGACCCTGCACGGCCACGCCGAACCGTCAATCGCCGCGGCCGTGGCGGCCCAGGCCACGGAGCTGGAGCAGGTGATCTTCGCCAACTTCAGCCACCCCCCCGCCGAGCAGCTGGCGGACGCCCTCAGCGCCCGCAGCGGCCTGGAGCGCCTGTTCTTCTCCGACAACGGCTCCACCGCCGTGGAGGTCGCCCTCAAGATCGCCTGGCAGTGGTGGCGCAACCGGGGGGAGCCCAGGCGCCAACTGATTGCCTTCGAGGGGGCTTATCACGGCGACACCATGGGGGCGATGGCCCTGGGGGCCCGATCCCCGTTCACGGCCCCCTTCGATGAGCTGCTGTTCGAGGTGGCCCGCGCCCCCTGGCCCGCCACCTGGTGGGGGGATGAAGGGGTGGAGCCCCGCGAGCGTCTGGCCCTCGAGAGGCTGGAGCAGTTGCTGGAGACCCCCACCGCGGCGGTGATCCTGGAGCCCCTGGTGCAGGGGGCCGCCGGCATGGCCATGGTGCGCGAGGGCTTCCTGCGCGAGGTGGAGCGGCGGGTGCGCGCCGCCGGCGCCCTGCTGATCGCCGATGAGGTGCTCACGGGCTTCGGGCGCACCGGCGCCCTGTTCGCCTGCCAGCGGGCCGGCCTGACCCCCGACCTGATCGCCCTCTCCAAGGGGCTGACCGGAGGCTTCCTGCCCATGGGGGTGACCCTGGCCCGCGAGGCCCTGCATGCGGGCTTCATCGGCGCCAGCGAGCGCACCTTCCTGCACGGCCACAGCTTCACCGCCAATCCCCTTGGCTGTGCCGCCGCCCTGGCCAGCCTGACGCTGCTGGAGGCGAACCCTGGGCGCTACGAGCGCTTCGAGGCCCGTCACCGGCCCCACCTGGAGGTCCTGGCGCAGCATCCCAAGCTGCGTTTTCCGCGCCTGATCGGCACGATCGCCGCCATCGATCTGGTGTTGGAGAAGCCCGGCTACTTCAATCCCGCCGGTCGGATCGTGCAGCGCCGGGCCCTGGCCGAGGGGGTGTTTCTCAGGCCCCTGGGCCAGGTGATCTACCTGCTGCCGCCCCTCTGCCTCGATGACACCCAGCTGGAGCAGTGCTATGGCGCCATCAGCCGGGCCCTGGAGGCTCTCTAGCGAGCGCTAGGGCCCGGCCAGGATCGCCGCTTCGGCATCGGCCCGCGAGAGCCCGTAGGGAAACCGGCGCTCGCTGATCTGACCCTGGTGCTGCCAGCGCACGGTGAACGCCTCCACCTCCAGCTCGATCAGGGCGCTCCACTGGGGCTGGTGCAGATCCCAGAGGCAGGGGTTCTGGCGCTGCTGGCTGCCCCCCAACCCACGCAGCCAGCTCTCAAGCGCCGGCAGCGGGTGCTTGTAGAGAGGCGTCTGGGGGGTGGGGAGTGTCGGCATTCCCGGCGCTCACGCCTGGCTGGGATCCATCCTGCACCGCAGCGGCCCCTGGCGGCGCCGGAATCAGCCTCAGATTCGCCGCCGCCGCTTCCCCCCACCAGCTGGGTTGACGCACCAGTTCCGTACCCTGCACCCAGGCCATCCCCACCCCCAGCACCAGGCTGGCCGAGAGGGCCAAGCCGAGCAGCAGCAGGGCAAACCACTCGCCACTGGAGAAATCCCTGCGGACGGGCCGAAGCCTCGGTTCACCGCGGCGCGGCACCGGCACGGGCCTTGGCGGGGCAGGGGGACGCAGGAGGCCGTCGTAGGCCTCACGCCGGGCCGGATCGCTGAGGGTGGTGTAGGCCTCCTGCAACAGACGGAAGCGCTCATTGGCCTCGGCGGCGGGCAGGCTGGTGGTGTCGGGGTGGTAGCGCTTGCTCAGGCTGCGGAAGGCCCGCCGCAGCTCCTCCACCGTGGCGCTCGGCGGCAGCTGCAGCAGCTCGTAGTGGGTCTGTCGCGTGGGTTCTCCGCCAGCCACCAGCGAACGACCGGGTGTGCGGGATCCTAGAGAGAACGACCGTCCCCGTCCGAGCGGATGCCCGCCGAATCCGGTACCGCCTTCCCTGGCGCCAGCGAGCCCGCCGCTGGGCTCTGGCAGGCCCTGGGCTGGACCCCGGATGCGCAGCAACTGGACCTGTTGGAGCGCCTGCAACAGCAGCTGCGCGACTGGAATGGCCGCCTCAACCTCACCCGCCTGGTGGAGGGCGACGATTACTGGATTTCCCAGGTGTTCGATAGCCTCTGGCCGCTCCAGGAGCTGCTGGGTAACCCCAAGGCGGCACCCGATTGCATCGACGTGGGCACCGGCGGCGGCTTCCCCGGCCTGGCGGTGGCGATCGCCCTGCCCAGGGCCCGCCTCACCCTGGTGGATTCGGTCGGGCGCAAGACCGAGGCGGTGCGGGCCATGGCCGCCGCCCTGGGGCTGGCGGAGCGGGTGACCCTGCGCTGCGAGCGGGTGGAGCGCACGGGCCAGGAACGGGCCTGCCGGGGCCACTTCGACCTGGCCATGGCCCGGGCGGTGGCCACCGCCCCGGTGGTGGCCGAATACCTGCTCCCCCTGCTGCGGCCCCAGGGACAGGCGCTGCTCTACCGGGGCCAGTGGAGCGACGGCGACGCCGAGGCGCTGGATCGGGCCCTGGTGCCGCTGAGTGGCCGGCTGGAGCGGCTGGAGCGGCGGGATCTGCCGGGGGAGCGCGGCGTGCGCCATGCCCTCACCCTGGTGGCCACGGGTCCCTGCCCGCGCCTCTACCCCCGCCCGGTGGGGGTGCCCGCCAAGCAACCGCTGGGATCGATCGCCTGAGGCGATCAGTCGCTGGCCATCAGGCGCTGCACCGCCTGCCCACCCACCCGCGCACGCAGGCGCCTGAGCAGGGGTGGGATCCGCTCGGCCCAGGGGCTGCCGCCCAGCACCGCCAGCAACTGGGCTTCGCTCACCTCGCCATCGAGGGCATCGGCATTGGCGCCGGGGAACCAGTGGCCGCCGTGGCCCAGCAGGCCGTAGCGGGCACGCACGAAACCCTCCAGATCCCAGGCCTCCAGGAGGTTGTGCATCCAGAGCAGCGCCGGCAGGTTGATGTCGCCCGGGGTGTGGTTCCAGGCGGGCAATCCCTGCTCCCAGCTGGCCAGCCAGTCAGTTCCCAGGGCCTGCTGACGGGCCCGCTCGAGCCGCTCAAGGATCGGCGGCAGCAGCTCGGCCGCGCGAGGCAACAGGGCCACCGCCTCCAGATGGCGATCGAGATCCTCCGGACCTGCGGCCCCGACGCTGATCGTGTCGATGCCTTCGGCGGCCAGGCAGAACAGGTCGTTGAAGACGATCGGATGCAGGGGGGAGCAAAGCTCCAGCAATCGCTCGGAAGGGGTGTGCAGGTGGCCGCCCTTGTCGGTGGGGCTGATCACGAACACACCCATGTCGTGGGCGCCGGCGGCTTCGATCGCCGGGCGGTTGTCCTGGCGGATGAAGTACCAATGGAGATTGATGTAATCGAAGGCGTCGGTGGCGATCGCCTCCAGGATCAGGGCCAAGGGGGCGTGGGTGGAGAAGCCCACATGGCCGATGCGGCCCCGCTCCTGCCAGCGGCGCACCACCTCCAGGCAGCCGCCCGGGCGCAGGCTCTGCTCCAGGTGTTCCGGCAGGTTGAGGCCATGGAGGGTGAGCAGATCAAGCCGCTCCACCCCCAGCCGCTCGAAGCTGAGCGTCAATTCCGCCTCGAAGGCGGCCGCATCCGCCTGGGGTGACACCTTGCTCTGCAGGATGCGGCGCGGATCGGGAAGCTCGGGCAGCAGCGTGCCGAGCTGGCGCTCGGAACTGCCGTAGCCGCGCGCGGTTTCGATGTGGTGGAAACCACTGGCCACGGCCTTCTCGAGGGTGGCCCGCAGGTTCGCCTGGCTCTCGGCGCTGATCGCCTCGCCGGGGAGATCGCTCCAGCTTTGCTGGAAGCGCATGCCCCCGAGCGAGAGCACGGGCATCGCCAGTTCCGTGCGGCCGAAGCGCCGGGTGGGCATCCCTGGCACGAGGCTCATGGCCGCGCCGCGTGGGAACGGGGCAGGGCGCGCTTGAAACGGGCGGGAGCGGGGAGTCCCAAGGGCTGGAGTTCCTGGCAGCGCAGGCCCTCGTTGAGGCCATCGAGTTCCTCATAGGCCACCCAATGGATGCAGTCCACCGGGCAGGTTTCAATCGCTTCCTGGATCGTCTCGGTGCTGTCCCCATCCTGGCGCAGGGCCCGGGAGCGGCCCCAGTCGGGCTCAACCATGAAGGTGTTGCAGGCCACGTGAGCGCAGTAGCGGCAGCCGATGCAGACCGCCTCATCCACCCAGACCGCCTTCTGACGCAGGGCGCCTCCGAGCAGGGGTTCACGCCCGGTGGGTTCAACGGTTGGTGCGGCCGCCGCCGAGAAGGCCAGGGCGGGATCGGACACTTGGCTCAGCCGTCCCAGCGGGTGACCACCAACTCGATGCTGCCGTCGGTGTGCTGGGTCTGCTCACTCACCTGAAAGCCCTCCTGGGTGGAGGCGGCCAGGATTGAGCGCAGGGCATAGCGCTGGGTGAGCTGGGCCAGGAAGCGCTCCACGGGCACCTGCTGCTTCCAGAGATCGAGATCGGTGACCAGCTCAAAACTGCCGCTGACGTCGTTCCAACGGAAGCCGATGTCACCGCCCTCGCCCTGGGGAAGGGTCAGATCGGCGAGCACCGTCTGGCCGCGGTAGCCGCGCACGGGCCGCTGGCCTTCGCTGGGGTCGTGGCCGAGGTCCCGGAGGGCCTCCACCAGCGCCTGGCGATCACGGAGCTCGGTCTTGACGGTGCTGAAATGCGACATCAGACGACAGGATCAAGGGGTGGTGGCGGAGGCGGCCTGGACGGCCTCGACCGGCTGGATCTGGGTGAGGAAGGCGTCGGAGGTGCTGCGGCGCTGTTGCACCGTGCCGAGCCGAGCCTCAATGCGCTCGGTGAGCTGCTCACAGCCATCACCACGCACGCCCTGCACCAACTCCTCCACACGACCATCGGGCCGGATGCGAAAGCGAATGGTGGACTGGGCCATCCCGATTGCCGGAAGGTGGCCTGAAATCTAGCCGGATCAGAACGCTCCCGGGCTCAACTGAACAGCCCGTCCTCAATCAGGGTCTGCAACCGTTCCAGCACCAGGGGCTCCTCCAGCTGCTCAAGGGCCACCCGCGCCTCATCGCGCACGGTGTTGTCGCCATCGCCCAGCAGGGTGGCCACCATCGCCTCCACCAGCTCCTTCTGCCTGGGTTCCACCAGATCGCCGTAGAGCCGCCCCAGCGACCAGGCACTGTTGCTGCGCACCACCGGTTCGCTGTCAATGCGCAAGCTGAGCAGCAACTGGCCGGCCGCCTGATCGGCCTTGGCCAGCCCCGTGGCCCCCACATCCGCCAGGGAGCCGGCGGCCCAGAGTCGCACCGCCGCCACATCGGTCTGCAGGGCACGGATCAGCGGCCCCAGCACCGGTGCGTCGGGATAGTTGCCCAGGCTCCAGGCCACGGCCTTGCGCACATAGCCGTTGCTGTCGTTCTGGAGCAGGGCCAGCAGGGGCGCCAGCGCCAGCGGATCGGGGTTGCGTCCGAGGGCATAGACGGCGCTCATGCGCTCGATCGGGCAGCTGGCCTCCAGCAGGGGCAGCAGCACCTGGATCGCGCGCGGGTCGCGGTGTTCGCAGAAGATGCGCAGGCCCTGGACCCGTTCGGCGTGGTCGCCCTTGAGCAGCTGCAGGCCCAGGTCGCACTCAGCGGCCACATCGATCTGGCCCTCATCGAGGGCGTCGAGCTCATCGAGCGGATCGCCGAGCAACTCTTTCGCCAGCTCAGTGGCCAGCATCTCGGGGTCCAGTGCCAGCTCGGGCGGACTGAGCCACAACGGGGGACCCTCAGTGGGCGACGGCGGGAAGGGCAGCGTGGAATCCGTCATGGCCCTGATCGTAAAAGCCCGGGTGTTAGCCGATCGGTGCCGGAGCGGCCATGTCACTGGGCAGCCAGATGCGGGCACTGACGGCGAGCAGGGCCAGGCCGAACAGCAGCATGATCACGGCGGGCAGCAGGGTGGAGCGGAGAAATTGCACGGGCGACCTGGCGATCACCCCATTCTGGCCATGGCGGCGCCCGTAGGGTTCGCCCAGCCGTCCGATCGCCTTGGACCCCGCGCCCTCTGACACCACAGCCAACGCAACCCCTCCCACCGCCTCGGACCAACCCAGGGGCCCCGGCGCCAGCAGGCGCCTCGTGGCGGTGGGGCTCTTGGGCTTCGCCAGCGGCGCCCCGAATAGTGGCCTGGGGGAAGTTTTGCCGATCTGGCTAGCGACCAACGGTGTAGCAGTGGAGCTGATCGGCTTGCTGCCCCTGGCGGGACTGCCCTACGCGATCAAGTTTCTCTGGGCCCCGCTGCTGGATCGCTGGCCGATTCCCTGGCCCGACCGTCGCCGGGGCTGGATCGCCCTGCTCCAGCTGCTGCTGGCGATCGCCATCGCCAGCCTGGCCCTGCTGCAACCAAGCACCAATCCGCGGGCCCTTTTCGCCGTTGGCTTGATGGCCTTGATCGTGGCGGTGCTCAGCGCCACCCAGGACATCGTGATTGATGCCTATCGCACCGATTTACTGCCCCAGCAAGAGCGGGGAGCCGGCGCGGCAGCCAACTCGCTTGGGTTTCGCGGCGGCACCCTGATCCTGGGATCCGGCGCCCTCCTTGTCACCGGTGTGGCTGGTTATCCGCTGGCCTTTGTCGCAGCGGGAGCCTTGATGCTGCTCCTGATCCCCTGCACCCTGGCGGCACCGGAGCTGAAGCCGCTGGAGCAGCCTGTGCTGACCCTTCGTCAGGCCGTCATTGGCCCCGTGCGCGAATTCATCGCCCGCACGGGGAAACGGCGGGCCGTGCAGCTCCTGGCCCTTGTGCTGCTGTATCGCCTGCCGGATGGCCTGCTCGCCCCGATGAGCGGCCCCTTCCTGGTGGCCGAGGGCCTGACAGCAAGCGAAATCGGACTCATCAAATCAGCACTGGGCGTGCTGGCCACCATGGCTGGCGTTGTCATTGGTGGTTTTTTGTTCGGCCGGCTAGGCATGAACCGCAGTCTTTGGCTCTTTGGCATCGCAGGCGCGGCCGGCAACCTTGGCTACTGGCTGGTGGCCCGGGGCACGCCGTCGCTCAAAGCCGTTGCTGGAGCCGTGCTGCTGGAAAACCTATCGAGTGGCCTTGTGGCAACCGCATTTGTTGCTTTGCTGATGAGCCTTTGCAACCCACGCTTCTCGGCCACCCAGTACGCCGTTTTTTCTGGTGTTTATGCCGTCAGCAGCAAGGTGCTGGCGGCCCCTTCCGGCCTGCTGGTGAAGCTCACCAGCTGGGAGCATTTTTTCCTGCTTTCTGCGGCAGCGGCAATTCCAGCTTTTTTACTGATGGCTGTGGTCACGCCCTGGGGCGAGAGCCAGGCCCGCGGCGCCTTCGATCCCGAGCGCGATCCCAGCTGAGGCCCGGCGCCGCAACTGCCCGCAGGCCGCATCGGCATCGAGCCCGCGACTGGCGCGCACGCTCACGGCCACGTGCCGGCGCTCAAGCACGGCCTTGAACGCCTGCACCCGCTGCGGCGAAGGCCGCTGGAATTCTTCCTCCTCGATCGGGTTGTAGGCGATCAGATTCACATGGCTCTGGAAGCCCCGCAGCCGCTGGGCCAGGGCATCGGCGTGGCGGGGCAGGTCGTTGACGCCTCCCAGCAGGATGTACTCGAAGCTCACCCGCCGTCCGGTGATCGCCACATAGCGGCGGCAATCCTCCAGCAAGGTCTCGATCGGATAGGCCCGAGCGGTGGGAATCAGTTCCTCCCGCAGGGCCTGGTCAGGGGCGTGGAGGCTCACCGCCAGGGTGAACTGGGCCCGCCCCAGCACCGCCAGGGCCCGCTCCGCCAGCTGAGGCAGGGCTCCTGGCACGCCCACGGTGCTGATCGTGATCTGGCGCTGGGCCATGCCCAGATCACGGCAGAGCGAATGAACGGCAGCGAGCACGGCCTCGACGTTGAGCAGCGGCTCGCCCATGCCCATGAACACCACATGGCTGGGGCGTTGATCCATCACCTCGCGGACGCTCAGCACCTGATCGACGATTTCGTGCACCGCCAGGGAGCGCTGCAGTCCCTGTTGGCCGGTGGCGCAGAAGCGGCAGGCCATGGGGCAGCCCACCTGGCTGCTGACGCAGACCGTGAGCCGATCGCCGGCGGGAATGCCCACGGTCTCCAGGCTGAGGCCGTCGCCCGTGGCCAGCAGCAACTTGATGGTGCCATCGCGGGCGACGCTGCGCTGCAGTTCGCTGGAACGGCCGATCAGGCCGGAACCACCCTGCAGGCGATCGGGTCCGCGCTCCGGGTCACGTTCGCGCTCGGCAAGGCGCTCACGCCAGGCCTTCGGCAGCACGGTGATCGCCTCCAGGCTTCGGGCACCCTTGGCGTAGATCCAATCGTGCAGCTGCCGGCCGCGGAAGGCGGGCTGGCCCTCGGCCACCGCCCACGCTTCCAGCGCTTCGGGCCCCAGACCAAGCAGATGCGGCAGCGCCCCTGGGGCCAGAGCAGGGGGCCCGCTCAGGGCCATGCCAACAGCCCGTGGCCGAGCCAGTACTCCACAGCCAGCAAAGCCACAAAGCCGAGCATCGCGAGGCGGCCGTTGAGCTTCTCGGTGTGGGTGTGAAAGCCGAAACGGGGCAGGCGGCGCTGGGGAACGCGCGTCGGGGCAGGCAGGGTCATCGGCGGTGCAGGGGTCGAACAAAGGGAAGGCCGCTCGCTCCATTGAAGCGAACGGCCAGGGGTGAGCGCTGAGGGGGGCTTGCGCTCACTCCTCGCTGAGCAGGCCTTCCTCCTGGAGCCCTTCGATCGCCTCGGGATCGGCAATCAGCACCTCTTCGAGACCCTCATCCACCGCAGGGCGGGCAAAGGCGGCGAAGCTGCTGGCCGTGGCTTCGATGCCATGGCGGCTGCGGGTGGCCTCCAGATCCTCATCGGAGGGGTCGTCGAGCACCACCTGGGAGGCCACCGAGGGGGCCGCTGGCATCTCGACGGTGTAATCCGGGCGCAGGTTCTGGACGCGGCGGTAGCCCGAGGACTCCTCATCGAGGATGTCGGGGTGGGGACCGGCCTCGGCCCGCAGCTCCTCTTCGAAGCCGCTGAAACCGGTGCCGGCGGGGATCAGGCGACCGATGATCACGTTCTCCTTGAGACCCCGCAGCCAGTCACTCTTGCCCTCGATCGCCGCCTCGGTCAGCACCCGGGTGGTCTCCTGGAAGGACGCCGCCGAGATGAAGCTGTCGGTGTTGAGCGAGGCCTTGGTGATGCCCAGCAGCACAGGGGTGAACTCCGCAGGAGCCCCTCCGGTGATCGCCATGGCGCCGTTGACCTGCTCCACCTGACGCAACTCGATCAGCTCGCCGGGCAGCAGGGTGGTGTCACCCGCATCCTCGATGCGCACCTTGCTGGTCATCTGACGCACGATCACCTCGATGTGCTTGTCATCGATGGTGACGCCCTGGGATTTGTAGACGTTCTGCACCTCCTGCACCAGGCGGAATTGCAGATGGGAGATCGCCACCTGGGCCGCGTCGAGGGCCGGGTTGCGGGAGCGCAGATCCTCGAAGTAGCAATCGAGCAACTCGTGGGGGTTGACCGGGCCGTCGGTGAGGAACTCACCGGCGGTGACCTGCTGGCCATCGCTGACCATCACGTTGCGCCCCAGCAGGATCGGGTAGTCGGTGATCATGTCGTCCTGCTCGATCACCGAAACGGTGACCGAATCGCCATCGTCGCCGAGCTTGATCTGCACCGTTCCGGCCTTGCGGCAGAGGATCGCCGATTCCCGCGGACGGCGGGCCTCCAGCAGCTCCTCGATCCGGGGCAGACCCTGGACGATGTCACCGGTCTTCTGACGCTCGAACACCAGCAGGGCGAGGGCGTCACCGCGCTGCACCAGCTCCCCGTCGCGCACATGCAGCACCGAGTCGGGCGAGACCATGTAGGGACGGCCGAGGCGCAGGGTGACCGAGTGGCCATCGATGGCCTCCACCTCGCCGCAATGGCCGGCCAGGACACCGGGGGCGAGTTCATCGCCGTCGACGACCCGCTGGCCAAGGCTGACACTGGCCTTGGCGGAGCCCAGTGCGATGGGCTTGGTGTCGCCGGCGCGCTCCACGATCAACCGGCGAATCGGTTCACCCTCGACAAGATCGGGCAGCTGCACAACCCCATCCTCCTTGCAGAGAATCTGGGTGGTGGCGACCACATCACCGCTCTTGACGGCAATGCCGTCCTCCACCTGCAGCTCCGTGTGGGTGGAGCCGTGGCTGGCGTCGGAGAGGGTGTCGCGGCGCACGAGCAGGGATTCCAGAATCACCAGCTGCAGGCGCTCGATCGTTTTGGCGCGCTTGTCGGGCACCGATTCCACGTCCACCGTCATCTGGGGAGTGGTGTCGTGGGTTTCCAGGATCAGCTGGGTGCGCAACAACTCGATGCTGTCCACCGACTTGATCAGCTCCCCGTCCTTGTAGGTGAGGCGCTGCACGGCCTTGAGACCCAGTGTTGGGCCGCCGTTCTGCTTGATCGTGGCGAGCTCGGGCAGGTGAGCCTCATCGGGAATGGCGTATTCCTCCACCGGCCGCAACAGCAGCGCGCCGCCTTCGGTGGTTTCGACGGCCTCGACGAACTGCATCGCCTCGGCCTTGAGACCCGGGGCGATTTCCTCGCCGGGATTGACCATCTTGCCGTCACCGCCATAGCGGGAGAGCACTTTGCTGTCGCTGATCAGATGCAGCTTGCCGGAGCGGACGATGATCTCCCGCAGGATGTCGTTCTTCTGGGTGACCGTGACGATGCCGGCGGTCTGGCTGAAGATGTCCTTGACCACTTCGGTGCCGGCCTCGATCCACTGGCCGTCCTCGATCATCAACAGGGAGATGTCCTTGTTGATCTCATGGGTTTCCTGGGGGATCCACAGCAGGGTGCCGCCCTTGTTGACCTCATAGCCGTTCTTGGCCGAACGGGCCTTTTTGATCGTGAGCCCGGGGGCGAACTTGACCATGCCGCCGGTGCTGGTGCGGAAGCGATCGTCGGCGAGCTCGGCGATCACCTCGCCACCGCTGATCTTGCTGCCCGGCCGTGTCTTGAGCAGGTAGCGGATGCTGTCCTTGCCCTCGAGGTGCCAGGTCTCACCGGAGTGGGTGGATTCACCCAGCAACTTGCAATCTTTAAGGGTGAGGCTGGCGGTGACGATCTGCACCTCCCTTGAATCACCGGTGGACTCCCGCAGGCGCACGGCGCCGCCGTACTCGCTCACCAGACGGCTCTCGGCGAGCACATCGCCGGTCTTGACCGGTTGGGTGCCGGGCACCACCGGCTGGGCGTTGGGGGGAAGGTTGTAGACATCGCCGCTGAGCACCCAGAGACGCCCGAGCCGCTGGGCCTTGAGGGTGATGTTGCCCTGGCGGTCGGTGACCTCCTTGGGCTGGATCACCTCCTCGTAGCGCACCTGGCCGGCCAGGTCACAGATCACATCCTTGCTGGCCTTCTCGACACTCTTCTTGGTGGTGGCACCGGCGGAGATCTGGGCCAGGATCGTGTCAGAGGGCAGGGTCTGACCGTCGTCGACGAACAGGATCGAACCGCTGGTGATGTCCAGCTTCTGCACCTTGCCCTTGCCGCTGGGCTTCACCTGCAGGGTGAAATCAAGCTCGGCGATCTGGGCCTCCACACCATGGGGGGTGCGGAAGGGACGCACCCGGGCCTTGCTGCCGAATTCGATCGTGCCCTCCACCACGGAACGCACCACGCCACTTTCGGCCGTGGACACACCACCGGTGTGGAAGGTGCGCATGGTCAGCTGGGTGCCCGGCTCGCCGATGGACTGGGCGGCGACGATGCCGACGGCTTCGCCGAGATCGACGAGTTCGTTGTGGGCCAGGGCCCAGCCGTAGCACTTGCGGCAGACCGAACGGGCGGCCTCGCAGGTGAGCGGCGAGCGCACTTTCACGCTGCGCACACCGGCGGCCTCGATGCGGCGGGAGAGGGGCGGGTCGATCTCGCCGTCGCGGGGGACCAGGACCTCGCCATTGGCATCCAGCACCGGCTCGGCCGCCAGGCGCCCCACCAACTTGGCGGCGTACTTGCCCTTGTCATCGGCATCGATGGGGATGCAGCGGGTGGTGCCGCAGTCGTCCTCGCGCACGATCACGTCCTGGGCGACGTCCACCAGACGGCGGGTGAGGTAACCGGAATCCGCCGTGCGCAGGGCGGTGTCGACCAGTCCCTTGCGAGCTCCATACGAGGAGATCACGTACTCGGTGACCGTGAGGCCCTCACGGAAATTGGTACGGATCGGCAGGTCGATGATCTCCCCCTGGGGGTTGGCCATCAGGCCACGCATGCCCACCAGCTGACGCACCTGGGACATGTTCCCCCGGGCGCCGGAGTTGGCCATCATCCACACCGAATTGAGTGGATCGTTCTCGTTGAAGTTCCGCCGCACGGCCTCCACCAGCCGTTCGTTGGTTTCGGTCCAGGTGTCGATCACCTTGGTGTGGCGCTCAACTTCGGTGATCTCCCCCAGCCGGTAGCGCTCCTCGGTGGCGGTGATCTGCTCCTCTGCTTCGCGAAGCAGCGCCGGCTTGTCGCTGGGGATGCGCAGGTCGTCAACGGAAATCGACACCGCCGCCTGGGTGGCGTAGTGGAAGCCCAGATCCTTGAGCTCATCGGCCATCGAGGCGGTGGCCGCCGTGCCGTGGTTCTTGTACGCCCAGGCCACCAGGTTGCGCAGGGCCTTCTTGTCGATCACCCGGTTGCGGAACGGGGGAGCCGCCTTGCTGAGCGGAGCGCAGGCACCAAGCACCGGGGCTTCAACGACCGGCTCGATGGCCTTGGCGGCCTTCTTGGAGGTTTTCTTGGCGGGGGTGGTGGTCATGGCTGGGCGCGGAGGGGGAAGCGGATGGAGCAGGCGTTGAGGATTCGGTTCGGCCCGGAGATCAGGTGGCGGCCACGGCGGAAATGATCGTGTTGTTCATCACGACTCGTCCCACGGTGGTGAGCAGATAGCGGCTGATCAGGGCGCCGTCTTCGTCGAAGCGGTCGCGGCGGTAGCGCCACTGTTCGATGCGGGTGCCATCGCTGAGGGTTTCCTCCTTGATCGGTGCATCGCCTTCGTCGTCGTCGTCGACCCCACCGCTGAAGCGCACCCACACCCAATCGTGCAGAACGAGGTGCTTTTCATCGAAGGCGCTGATCACATCGCTGAGGCCGGCGAAGGTGAGGCGGCGGTCACCGAAGGCGGGCTTGCTGGCGCCGGGCTCCACAGCCGTGAGGTAATAGGAACCAAGCACCATGTCCTGGGAGGGCGTGATGATCGGCTCGCCGGTGGCGGGCGAGAGGATGTTGTTGCTGGCCAGCATCAGCATGCGGGCCTCGGTCTGGGCCTCGATCGCGAGGGGCACGTGCACGGCCATCTGGTCACCGTCGAAGTCGGCGTTGAAGGCGGGGCACACCAGCGGATGCAGCTGGATGGCGCGGCCGTCCACGAGCTTCGGCTCGAAGGCCTGAATGCCGAGGCGGTGAAGGGTAGGTGCCCGGTTCAAAAGAATCGGGTGACCCTCGATCACCTCCTGGAGCACCTGCATCACCTCATCGTCGGCGCGCTGGATCAGCTTCTTGGCCGCCTTGATGTTGTTGACGATGTTCTGGCGGATCAGGCGATGGATCACGAACGGCTGGAACAGCTCGATCGCCATCTCCTTGGGCAGACCGCACTGGTGCATCTTGAGCTTGGGACCCACCACGATCACGGAACGACCGGAGTAGTCGACCCGCTTGCCCAGGAGGTTCTGACGGAATCGACCCTGCTTGCCCTCGATGATGTCGCTGAGCGATTTGAGCGGACGGTTGTTGGCACCCACCACGGTGCGGCCGCGGCGGCCGTTGTCGATCAGGGCATCGACAGCCTCCTGGAGCATCCGCTTCTCGTTGCGGACGATGATTTCGGGAGCGAGGATTTCCTGCAGCCGCGCCAGGCGGTTGTTGCGGTTGATCACCCGCCGGTAGAGATCATTCAGGTCGCTGGTGGCGAAGCGGCCGCCATCGAGCTGCACCATCGGGCGCAGGTCGGGGGGGATCACCGGGATCACATCCAGCACCATCCATTCGGGCTTGGCCCCGGTGGCGATGAAGTTGTCGATCACGCGCAGGCGCTTGATCAGTTTGGCCCGCTTCTGGCCCTTGCTGCCGTTGATCTCACCGCGCAGCTGTTCGGCGATTTCGGGCAGGTTGAGATCGTTGAGCAACCGCTTGAGCGCCTCGGCGCCGATGCCCACCTCGGGCTCATTCTCGATCTCGGAATCCTCGGCGTAGATCTGGTCCTCGATTTCCAGCCACTCGTCTTCGGTAAGCAGCTGCTTGTAGGTGAGGTCTTTGTGATCCCCCTTCTCGAGCACCACGTAGCAGTTGAAGTAGACGATCTGCTCCACATCCCGCAGGGGCATGTCGAGCAGGATCGCCACGTAGCTGGGGATCCCCTTGAGATACCACACATGGGAGACCGGAGCCGCGAGCTTGATGAAGCCCATGCGGTGCCGGCGCACCCGGCTTTCGGTGACCTCAACGCCGCAGCGCTCACAGACGATGCCCCGGTGGCGCACCCGCTTGTACTTGCCGCAGTGGCATTCCCAGTCCTTGGAGGGGCCGAAGATCTTCTCGCAGAAGAGCCCGTCCATCTCGGGCTTGAGGGTGCGGTAGTTGATCGTTTCCGGCTTCGTCACCTCGCCCACCACCTGACCGTTCGGCAGGGTGCGCTGCCCCCACTGCATGATCCGCTCGGGCGAAGCGAGCGTGATCTTGACGTAGTCGAAGTGGTTCTCGATGCGTGAATTACTGTTCGTCATGGCCGGAGAGCGCGCGGAGGTAGGACTTACTCAGTGGGATCCAGGGGAAGGGCGCCGGGCACCCTCCCCGATCGATCAGGGATCAGTCGTCATCGAAATCGGCGACACCGAGCGATTCGTAGGTGGGGCGGTTGGGCGTGCTGCGGCGAGGATTGACGTCCTGCATCAGATCGACTTCCTCCCCAGCATCGGTGTAGACGGCGATGTCGAGGCCGAGCGACTGCAGCTCGCGCATCAGCACCTTGAACGACTCCGGGGTGCCGGGGCGGGGGATGGGCTTGCCCTTGACGATCGCGTTGAGCGCTTCGTTGCGGCCCTGCATGTCGTCGGATTTGACGGTGAGCAGTTCCTGCAGGGTGTAGGCGGCGCCGTAGGCCTCCAGGGCCCAGACCTCCATCTCTCCGAGCCTCTGGCCGCCCTGCTGGGCCTTGCCGCCCAGGGGCTGCTGGGTGACCAGGGAGTAGGGGCCGGTGGAGCGGGCGTGGATCTTGTCGTCGACCAGGTGCACCAGCTTGAGGATGTGGGCGTAGCCCACGGTGACCGGCTGATCGAAGGGTTCGCCGGTGCGTCCATCGACCAGCTGGATCTTGCCAGGATTGTCGGGGTTGTAGACCCAGTCTTTTCCAGGCTGATCGCGGGCCGCTTCAAGGAACGCCTGCACGGTTTCCTTGGATTTTTCGGCGCCGTGCATCTCATCGAAGGGCACCACCTTCACCCGGGCATTGAGGTGAGAGGCGGCCCAGCCCATCAGGCACTCGAACACCTGTCCCACGTTCATCCGGCTGGGAACGCCCAGTGGATTGAGCACGATGTCGATCGGAGTGCCATCGGGCAGGTAGGGCATGTCTTCGCGGGGAAGAATGCGGCTGATGATGCCCTTGTTGCCGTGGCGACCGGCCATCTTGTCGCCCACCTGGATCTTGCGCCGCTGGGCCACGTAGACCCGCACCACCATGTTGGCGCCGGGCGGTAGTTCATCGCCCTGCTCGCGGGTGTAGATGCGTACATCGACGACCCGGCCGCGCTCGGTGCTCGGCACCCGCAGGGAGTTGTCACGCACGTCGCGAGCCTTCTCACCGAAGATGGCGCGGAGCAGCTTCTCCTCGGGGGGCTGGTCGGATTCGCCCTTGGGGGTCACCTTGCCCACGAGGATGTCTCCCGACTCCACGAAGGCGCCGATGCGGATGATGCCCATCTCATCGAGGTGACCCAGGCTCTCCTCGGCCACGTTGGGAATTTCCCGGGTGATCTCCTCGGGGCCAAGCTTGGTCTGACGGGCCTCGATCTCGTACTTCTCGATGTGCACCGAGGTGTAGAGGTCGTCCTGGACGAGCCGCTCGCTCACCAGGATCGCGTCCTCGTAGTTGTAACCCTCCCAGGGCATGTAGGCGATGAGGACGTTCTGGCCAAGGGCGATTTCACCGCCCTCACAGGCGGATCCATCGGCCAGCACCTGACCGGCGATCACCGGATCGCCCTGCCGGACGATCGGGCGCTGGTTCAAACAGGTGTCCTGGTTGGAGCGCTGGTATTTTTGCAGGTGGTGGATGTGGTCCAACCCCTGCTCATCGCGGATCACGATGGCGGTGGCATCCACGAACGTGACCGTGCCGTTGACCGTCGTGATCGGCACCATGCCTGAGTCACGGGCGACCTGGGTTTCCAGGCCCGTGCCCACCAGGGGCCGCTCGGGGCGCAGCAGCGGCACCGCCTGGCGCTGCATGTTCGACCCCATCAGGGCGCGGTTGGCGTCGTCGTGCTCAAGGAAGGGGATCAAAGAGGTGGCCACCGAGATCACCTGCACCGGCGAGAGCTGGACGTAGTCCACCTGCTCGGGGGGCACTTTCTCGAAGTCCTGGCGGTAGCGCACGGGCACCAGCTCGGCCGTGATCCGGCTGGTGGAGTCGGTGGGGACATCACCCGGTGCGACGCGGCACTCGTCCTCGAGGTCGGCGGAAAGGTAGATGGGATCGCCCTGCTTGATGACGATGCCGTCTTCGACGCGCCAGAAGGGGGTTTCGATGAAGCCGTACTCGTTCACCCGGGCATGGGTGGCGAGCGAACCGATCAGACCGGCGTTGGGGCCCTCAGGCGTTTCGATCGGGCAGATGCGGCCGTAGTGGGAGGGATGGATGTCGCGCACGGCGAAACCAGCCCGCTCCCGGGTGAGCCCCCCTGGGCCGAGGGCGCTGATGCGGCGCTTGTGGGTCAGCTCGGCCAGGGGATTGGTCTGGTCCATGAACTGGCTGAGCTGGCTGGAGCCGAAGAACTCCTTGATCGCCGCCACCAGGGGTTTGGGGTTGACCAGTTGGGCCGGGGTGAGCGATTCGGTCTCACCGACGGTCATCCGCTCCTTGATGATCCGCTCCAGGCGGTTGAGGCCCACCCGCACCTGGTTCTGAAGCAGTTCGCCCACCGAGCGCACGCGGCGGTTGCCCAGGTGGTCGATGTCATCGAGGCTGGCGCCGCCGACATCGAGTTCCAGGTTGATCAGATAGTCGATCGTCGAGAGCACGTCCTCGGCGGTGAGGGTGCGCACCGCGTCGGGGATGGTGAGACGGAGCTTCTTGTTGATCTTGTAGCGGCCCACCCGACCGAGGTCGTAGCGCTTGGGATCGAAGAAGCGGCTGTGCAGCAGCTGCTGGCCGCCACTCACCGAGGGCGGTTCGCCCGGACGCAGCTTCTTGTAGAGCTCCAGCAGGGCCTGTTCCTCAGAAGAGATGCCCTCGTCGTTGGCGGCCTCAATCGACTTGCGGTAGTACTCGGGGTGCCGCAGCTTGTCGAGCACGTCGTTGTCCGACAGGCCGATGGCCCGCATCAGCACATGGGCGTTGATCTTTCGTGTTTTGTCGACCCGCACGTGCAGCAGGTCGTTCTTGTCGGTCTCGAACTTGAGCCAGGCGCCCCGGTTGGGGATCAGGCTGGCGTTGAAGGTCTTGCGGCCGTTCTTATCTTGGTCGTCCTTGAAATAGACCCCAGGGCTGCGCACGATCTGGTTCACGATCACGCGCTCGGCACCGTTGATGATGAAGGTGCCGCGCTCGGTCATCAGGGGCAGTTCGCCGATGAACACCTCCTGCTCTTTGATCTCACCGGTTTCCTTGTTGACAAGGCGGCAGGTGACATACATCTGGGAAGCAAAGGTGGCATCACGCCGCTTGGCATCTTCCACATCGTGGCGAGGACGCTTGAGGCGGTACTCGCTGCCGATGAAGTGCAGCTCGAGCTTGCCGGTGTAATCGGTGATGGGCGAGAAGCTCTCAAGCTCCTCGATCAGCCCCTTCTCCAGGAACCATTTGAAGCTTGCCCGCTGCACCTCGACCAGATCGGGGAGGTACGTAGCGGTCTTGGCGACCTGGATCGCGCTACTCATGCGGGGTCCTGCAGGAACGGGTTCAAAGGGGTTTTGGCCTGGAGCTCCCACGCGAACAGCCGCCCCCGGTCAGGGACGGCTGCTGCGCGGCGATGCCTAGAGAGCTCGGATCAAGACTGCCGACGACGACAAGGCACCGGTGATGGTGGTGGACGCATTCGGGAGGCAGGAGCACGATCGGATATCGATTTTGCTGCCAGGCCAATAAATCATCATACACTGGCCCCAGGCAGGCTGAAGAGCTTCTGTGCGTTTGCCGTGCTGGTGCGGGCCACCAGATCGAGGCTTTCGCCGCGCAATTCAGCCATCCGCGCCGCCACGGAAGCCACAAAGGCCGGCTCGTTGCGTTTGCCCCGCCGCGGCACCGGAGCCAGGAAAGGGCAATCGGTCTCGATCAGATAGCGCTCCGCGGGCACCAGGCGGGCGCAGGCGTGGGTGACCTCCGCCCGGGGGAAGGTGACCGTGCCGCTGAAGCTGATGGACAGGCCCAGCTCCAGGAAGCCCTCCATCTCTTCGGGAGTGCCGCCCCAGCAATGCATCACACCCCGAGGGCAGCGGCCGTCCGTGCGCCTGCGGCGCAACAGCTCAAGCATGGCCTCGGCCGCGTCGCGGCAGTGGATGATCACCGGCAGATCGAGCTCCACGGCCAGATCCAACTGGGGGACAAGCACCGCCAGCTGCTGCTCGAGGTTGGTCTCGCGATAAAGATCCAGCCCCAGCTCACCGATGGCGACCACCCGTGGGTCATCGAGGGCGGCCTGGCGCAGCACCTGCGCGGTGTCGGCCTGCCAGTGCTGGGTGTCGAGGGGGTGAACCCCCACGGAATAACGGAGTTCCGCAAAGCGATCCGCCAGGGCCCGGATCGCTGGGATTTCCGCCGGCTCGACACAGGCATGCAGCAAGGCCGTTACCCCAGCCTCCCGCCAGCGCTGGGCCACCGCCTCGAGGTCATCGTCGAATTGACGAAAGACAATGTGGCAATGGCTGTCGACGAGCACCGGTGGGGCCAGCTGAGCCTGGGGATGTTCGCCCAACTGGGCCACCATGGGCTCAGGCCTGGGCACCGGCAGGCTCAATGGCCCGCTTGACCACCGCGCTCAGGCGGGATTTGTGGTTAGCCCCGGTGTTGCGGTGGAGCACGCCGATCTTGACCGCCTTGTCGATCTTGCTGAAGGCGGCATTGAGGCTGGTCTGCACGGCCTCCTTGGCGGCGCCGCCTGGCTCCTGGGTGTAAGCGCCCGCGGCGGTGATCGTGCGCTTGATCAGCGTGCGCACGGCGGATTTGTAGGTGCGGTTCTGAAGCCGGTTGCGCTCGGCGATCAGGATGCGCTTCTTCGAGGAGGTGTTATTGGCCACAGGCGGTTTGGCGCTGACGATGCAATTAGACACCTTACCGCCCCCTCCCCCCTTCCCATGTGGATCTAGCCTTGAACCTGCCCATTCGCTGAGGGGACCGTGGCCGCCAGCTCCCTGATCCCTTCCGCCGCCTCAGCCGGCCCCCTGGCCATCGCTCGCCTCGACGATCAGGAGGCCGCCGCGACGCGGCTCGTGGCGATCGCCCAGCGCACCAGCGGCAGCCAGAGCCAGGAGGCGGCGCGCCGGGTCGACGCGATTCTCGAGCAGGTGCGGGCGGGCGGCGACGCCGCTCTGCAGGAGCTCAGCGAGCGTTTCGATGGGATCCGGCCCGACCCCCTGCGCATTCCTGCCGAGACGATCCAGCGGGCCTGGGAGGCCTGCCCGGAGGATCTCCAATCCGCCCTGGGCCTGGCCCACCGGCGCATCCTCGATTTCCACCAGCGCCAGAAACCCCAGGACCTGGATGTGAAGGGCGTGCACGGGGAGCGGCTGGGGCGCCGCTGGCGACCGGTGGAGCGGGCGGGGATCTACGTGCCCGGGGGGCGTGCCTCGTACCCCAGCACCGTGCTGATGAATGCCGTTCCCGCCAGGGTGGCTGGGGTCAAGCGGCTGGTGATGGTGACCCCACCCGGGCCTGAAGGCCGGGTCAACGGCACCGTGCTGGCGGCAGCCCACCTGGCCGGCGTCGAGGAGATCTACCGGGTGGGGGGGGCCCAGGCGATCGCCGCCCTGGCCTACGGCACCGAATCGGTGCCCAGGGTTGATGTGATCAGCGGCCCCGGCAACCTCTACGTCACCCTGGCCAAAAAGGCCGTCTACGGCACGGTGGGGATCGATTCCCTGGCCGGCCCCAGCGAGGTGCTGGTGATCGCCGACCAGAGCGCCCGCGCCGACCAGGTGGCCGCCGATCTGCTGGCCCAGGCGGAGCACGATCCCCTGGCGGCGGCCATCCTGCTCACCACCAGCAGAGATCTGGCCGAGGCCGTGCCTCGGGCGCTCGCTGAGCAGCTGGAGGGCCATCCCCGCGCCGAGCTCTGCCGGGCCGCCCTCAACGACTGGGGGCTGATTGTGCTCTGCCCCTCGCTGGAGGCGGCGGCCCAGCTCAGCGACCGCTTCGCCCCGGAACATCTCGAACTGCTGGTGGAGCGCCCCGAACCCCTGGCGGGACGCATCCAGCACGCCGGCGCCATCTTCCTGGGGGCCTGGAGCCCGGAAGCTGTGGGTGACTATCTGGCCGGCCCCAACCACACGTTGCCCACCTCAGGGACGGCCCGCTTCGCCGGGGCCCTGAGTGTGGAAACCTTCCTGCGCCACACCAGTCTGATCCAGTTCAATCGTCAGGCCCTGGAGGCCACCGGCGGTGCCGTGATCGCCCTGGCTGAAAGCGAGGGGCTCCACAGCCACGCCGACTCCGTGCGCCGTCGGCTCGACTGAAGGCCCTTGCGGGCGGGGCCTCAGCGGCGGACCAGATCCCGTACCCCGGGCACGCCGTCGACCAGATCGCCCACCAGCACCTGGTCGGTGAGGTTCACGAACAGGCCGTTCTCCAGCACACCGGGCAGGTTGTTGATCGTGGCCTCCAGGGCCAGGGGATCAGCGATGCCGCCGGCGAAGCGCACGTCGAGCACCAGGTTGCCCTGGTCGGTGACCACAGGACCCGCCTTGCGCACGGCCATGCGCAGTTCGGCGTTGCCCCCCAGCTCAGCTAGCTCAGCCTGCACCTGACGCCAGGCGCCGGGCAGCACCTCCACCGGCAGCAGGAACGCCAGGTTGAGGCGCTCCACCAGCTTGGAGGCATCGACCACCACCACGAAGCGCTCGGCCCGGCGGGCCACCAACTTCTCCTGCACATGGCAGGCGCCGCCCCCCTTGATCAGCTGGAAGGCCGGGTCCACTTCGTCGGCCCCGTCGATGGCCAGGTCGATGCGCTCGATCGCGTTGAGGCTCTTGAGCGGGATGCCCAGCTCGGCCGCCAGCACCTCCCCCTGAAACGAGGTGGTCACGCCGGTGATGTCGCTCAGCTCACCCCGCTGCAGCTTCGCCCCCAGCTCCTTGATCATCAGCGCGGCGGTGGAGCCGGAACCCAGCCCCAGCACCATGCCGTCCTGGATCTGCTCCACGGCCGCGCGGGCCACCGCCGCCTTCATGCGGTCCTGGAGATCAGACATCACGGCGTTTCCGGAGGGCCGTGACCGTAGCAAGGGGGCCAGGAAGAAGCCTCAGCCGGCCTGGGGCAGCGCCGCCGGCCGGATCGAAAGCTTCAGTTCGGTTTCGCCTCGGATCACCGTCAGGGGCAGTCCCACCCCCACCTTCGACGCCTCCACCGCCAGCAGCAGGGCGGCTGGATCGCCGATCGGCCGATCGGCCACCGCCACCACCAGATCCCCGCGGCGCAGCCCCGCCGCCTCGGCCGGGCTGTCCTGCAGCACCCTCTGCACCAGCGCCCCATCCCGCTCCGGCAACCGCAGCAGCGCATTGGGGTCGTCGTTGTTGGAGCGGGCCCGGCGGACCGTGAGCGGCACCAGCTGCAGCCCCAGGTAGGGATGCACCACGGCGCTACCGGTGCTGAGCTGCTGGGCCACCCCCTTGGCCAGGTTGATCGGGATCGCGAAACCCAGGCCAGCGCCTGGACCGGCCCGCACCAGGGTGTTGATGCCGATCACCTCGCCGGAGGCATTGATCAACGGACCACCGGAATTGCCCGGATTGATGGCGGCGTCGGTCTGGATCAGTTCGAGCCGCTTGTCGGAAAAGCCCAGGCTGTTGATGTTGCGGTGCAGGCTGCTGACGATGCCCAGGGTGACCGTGCGCTCCAATCCGTAGGGGTTGCCCAGGGCGATGGCCCAATCGCCCACGTCGAGGGCTTCGGAATCACCGAGGGGCGCCGCCTGCAGGCCCTCCAATTCGGGGATGCGCACCACCGCCAGATCGGTGACGGCATCAGCGCCCAACACCGTGCCATCGAGCTGACGCCCGTCGGCAAGGGTCACCTGCACGGCCTCGGCCCGGTCCACCACGTGGGCATTGGTGAGCACCAGTCCATGGGCGTCGATCACGACGCCGGAGCCCTGGCCCAGCTCCCGGGCACCGCCGGAGGGATCACCGAAGAAATCCCGCAGCAGCGGGTCGCTGAAGCCCGGATCGAAGCTGGCCTGGGGCACCTTGCGTTCGGTGTCGATACGGACCACCGCCGGACCCACCTGGCGCACGGCCGCGGCCACGAAGCTGTGGCCACTGGGGAGAGGGTCGGGAATCGCGCTGACCGCAGCGGCGTTCAGTTCGCTGGCGGCGGCTGGACGCACCAGGGGGCCAACCAGCAGCTGAATCAGCAACAGGCTCAACAGCAGGGTCCGGCCACAGGCCAGTGAAAGTTCGTTGCGCATGACAGGACGCTAGGCAAAGGTCACCTTCGGCCGCCAGCGCCGGTGGATGGCTCTAAGTTGCCGCAACCCGACCACATCCCCATGGCCGTGATTCCCCCCGGCGAACGCATGCGCTGCAGCCTCTGCCAAGTGGAGATTCTGGGCATGGTGGGCCGGAACGACCGGGTGCTGTTCAGCCTGGGGCCGCCGGCCACTCGGGCCAAGCTCTGGGCTCGGGTCTGCCAATTCCTGAAGTCTCCCGAGCAATGTGGCCAGTGCCTCAACCAGAATCCCGCCCTGCGGGGGGAGGTGGCCGACAGCGACTACTACGCCGAGCCCCCTGCCCTCGACCTGGGCACCCCTTGATCACGTAGGTTGTCGTGGTGCCCGGCGGGCATCACCCTTTTTCGTGGACCCTGGTCCGCGCCAGGGGCAGGTCACTGCAGAAGCCGGTCGGGCCGCCCGACCCGCCCAGTCTCCACCCTTGCCCCATCCGCTCCACGACGATGTCGAAGCCCTGGTCCGCCCATTGGCGGCCGAGGTCGGGTTCGACTTGTGCGGCCTGCAGCTACAGACCCATCGGGTGCCCATGACCGTGCTGGTGCAACTGCGGCCAGCCGGTGGCGGCGACGTCAGCCTCGACGACTGCGCCCGCTTCAGCGGCCTGTTGGGCGAGGCGCTGGAAACAGCGGACCTGCTCGATGAGCCCTACGTTCTTGAGGTCAGCAGCCCCGGGGTCCCTGAGGAGCTGCGCGATGACCGGGATTTCCGCAGCTTCCGCGGCTTCCCCGTCGTCGTCACCGTCCGCGATGGTGAGGGCAGCGAACACGCCCGTGAAGGTCTGCTGCTGGAGCGCGATGAGCAGGCAGTGCACCTCAACGTCCGCGGTCGCCGCAGCCGTATCGCCCGCTCCGATGTGATCGCGGTCCACCTCAGCTCCCCAAGCGAAGGCTGACGCCCTCGCCCCAACCGTTCGACACCCCTTTCCCCCCCCCGACCCGATGGCGCTCGTTCTTCTCCCCGGTCTGCAGAACCTGATCGAGGACATCAGCGAAGAGAAGAAGCTGTCCAGCGATGTGGTGGAGGCCGCCCTGCGTGAGGCCCTGCTCAAGGGCTACGAGCGTTACCGGCGCACCCTCTACCTGGGCATCAGCGAGGACCCCTTCGAGGAGGACTACTTCAGCAACTTCGACGTCGCCCTTGACCTCGACGAGGAGGGCTACCGCGTGCTGGCGAGCAAGATCATCGTCGAGGAGGTGGAGAGCGAAGACCACCAGATCGCCCTGGCCGAAGTGCAGCAGGTGGCCGAGGACGCCCAGATCGGAGACACCGTGGTACTCGATGTCACCCCGGAAAAAGACGACTTCGGCCGCATGGCCGCCTCCACCACCAAGCAGGTGCTGGCCCAGAAGCTGCGGGACCAGCAGCGCCGCATGATCCAGGAGGAGTTCGCCGATCTCGAAGACCCGGTGCTCACCGCCCGGGTGATCCGATTCGAGCGCCAATCCATCATCATGGCCGTAAGTTCGGGCCTGGGCCGGCCGGAAGTGGAAGCGGAGCTTCCCCGCCGCGACCAGCTTCCCAACGACAACTACCGCGCCAACGCCACCTTCAAGGTGTTCCTCAAGGAGGTGAGCGAGGTGGCCCGCCGTGGCCCCCAGCTGTTCATCAGCCGCGCCAACGCTGGCCTGGTGGTGTATCTGTTCGAGAACGAGGTGCCCGAGATCCAGGAGGGTTCGGTGCGGATCGTGGCGGTGGCCCGCGAGGCCAATCCCCCCTCCCGCTCCGTGGGCCCCCGCACCAAGGTGGCCGTCGACAGCGTCGAGCGGGAGGTGGATCCGGTCGGGGCCTGCATCGGCGCCCGTGGCTCGCGCATTCAACAGGTGGTCAACGAGCTGCGCGGCGAAAAGATCGACGTGATCCGCTGGTCCGCCGACCCTGCCCAGTACCTGGCCAACTCCCTCAGCCCAGCCCGGGTGGAGATGGTGCGTCTGGTGGATCCAGCCGGACACCACGCCCACGTGCTCGTTCCCCCCGACCAGCTCAGCCTGGCCATCGGCCGCGAAGGTCAGAACGTGCGCCTGGCGGCCCGGCTCACGGGTTGGAAGATCGACATCAAGAACGCCGCTGAATACGACCAGGGAACCGAAGACGAACGGGTGGCCGAGCTGATTGCCATGCGCGAAGAGGAGGAGGCCCTGCAGGCGGAGGCGGAAGCGCGGCTGGCGGTCGAGCAGGCGATCCGCACCGAAGAAGACGCAAGGCTGCGGGAGCTCTACCCCCTGCCAGAAGACGAGGAGGAGGGTTACGAGGCCTACGCCGACGAGGAGGTCGAGCAGGCCCCTGCCGAGGCAGGCACCGAAGCCGTCACCGAAACCGTCACGGAGCCCAGCAGCGGGGACGAGGCCCGGTGAGCGCCGTCCCCACCCTGCGGCGCTGTGTGGCCTGCCGGGAGGTGCTGGATCGCCGGCAGCTCTGGCGGGTCATCCGACTCGCCGCGGGGGGACTGGCGCTGGATGCGGGCATGGGCCGATCGGCCTATCTCTGTCCGAATGCGGCGTGCCTGGAGGAAGCCAGGCGGCGGAAACGGTTGCAACGGGCCCTGCGCTGCCAGGTTGCGGATTCCATCTACGCCAGCCTCGGCCAGCGACTCGACACCGACCCTGTCGCGGTCTCTGAGGCAAGATGATCAGTGGCCCTCCTGCGCGTGGGGCCCGGCGGCACCTGTTGCCCCGACCAATTGGAGCACTTAATGACCAGCAGCGGCAAAGTCAGGATTTACGAGCTGTCCCGGGACCTGGGCCTGGAGAACAGGGACGTGCTCGATGCCGCCGAAAAGCTTTCGATCGGCGCCCGGAGCCACAGCAGCTCCATCAGCGATGACGAGGCGGTGCGCATCCGCGACCTGATCCAGGGGGGAGCGAAGTCCGCCCCGCGGGCTGGATCCGTCGGCGCCGGCGGTCCTCCCAAGGCGATCCTCTCCGTGCAAAAGGCTGCCCCGGCCCAGGCGGCCAGCGGCCCCAGCGCCATGGCGGCCCCCACCGCGCCCGTGGCACCGGTGGCGAAGCCCAAGCCGCCACTGGTGATGGCGCCCCCTTCGGCCCCAAACCAACCGGCCCGCCCGGCGGCACCGGCCCCATCAGCGGCTCCCGCCCAGAGCGCAGCGACACCGGCAGCCCCCGTCAGCCGCAAACCGGAGATCCGCAAGCCCGAGCTGCGGACCCAGGAGCCAAGGACTCAGGAGCCACGGGCTCAGGAGGTGCGCAAGCCCGAGATCCGCAAGAGCGAACCGCCGGTGGTGCGACCCGCCACCAGCCCCAAGCCCGCTCCTCCCGCCGCCAGCGCACCGATGCCCCGGCCGGCCCCCACCTCCCCGCGGCCAAGCCCGCCGTCCTCCCGCCCGCCAGCGCCCCAGCGCCCTGGCGCCCCGGCCCGCCCCACCCCCGTGGGTGCCGGCAAACCGCAGGTGGTCGGCCGCAGCCAGCCTGGTCCAACGGACGGTGCGAGCGTTGGCGGCAGCCAAGGCAGTGGCATCAGCCAGCGCCCCGCACCCCCCGCCGGCCGCCAGCCCCTGGGCCAGCGCCCCAGCGCAGCGCCCCTGCGCCCCGTGGCCTCCAGCGGCGCCCCCCGCCCCGCACCGGGTCGCCCCGGTGCCCCCGGTCGGCCCCAGCCCAGCCCCCTGGAGCTGGTGGGCAAACCGATCCGCCGCGACGCGGCCGGCCCCGCCGGTGGCAGCAGAGCGGACGCCCCGATCAGGGCAGGCATGCCCCAGGGCATGCGCAAACCGGTGGCCCCTGGCGAGCTGATGCAGCTGCAGAAGCCCGGCAGCCGTCCTGTGGCCGCCCCGCCCCGTCGCCCAGGCAGTGGCGAACCTGGCTACCCCGGTGAAGCCGCTCCGCCGCGGCCCGCCGGTGTGGCTCCGGCGGCGCCGCCCAAGCGCCCCGGCTTCCGCACGCCCCAGGCCCCTGGCAAGGCCCGACGTCCCGATTGGGACGACAGCGCCAAGCTCGAGGCCCTGCGCAGCAAGTCGCCCCAGAAACTGCGCACCAAGGTGCACATCATCGGCGAGAACGACGATGCGCTCACCGCCGAAACCGGTGGCTTCGCCGGTGAGCAGGAAGCGCTCGTGCTCCAGGCCAGCCTGGCCCGACCGGCCAAACCCCGCAGCAAGGCCGCCGCCGCCGCCAAGCCCACGGTGGCGGTGCGCAAACGCAAGAAGGAAACCACACGCCAGCGCCAGCGCCGCCGGGCCATGGAACTGCGGGCGGCCCGCGAGGCCAAGGCGGTGCGGCCCGACATGCTGATCGTGCCGGAGGGCAACCTCACGGTGCAGGAGCTGGCCGACCGCCTCGGCGTCGAGAGCTCCGAGATCATCAAATCGCTGTTCTTCAAGGGCATCAGCGCCACCGTCACCCAGACCCTCGATCTCTCCACGATCGAGACCGTGGCTGAGGAATTCGGCGTGCCGGTGCTCGAAGACGACGTCCAGGAAGCCGCCAAGAAGACGGTGGAAATGATCGAGGACAGCGACCTCGCGCACCTGATCCGCCGGCCGCCGGTGGTCACGGTGATGGGTCACGTCGACCACGGCAAGACCAGCCTGCTCGATGCCATCCGCAAGACCCGCGTGGCTGCGGGGGAAGCCGGTGGGATCACCCAGCACATCGGTGCCTACCAGGTGGTGGTGCCCCACGGCGGCGAACAGCGCAAGATCACCTTCCTCGACACCCCTGGCCACGAGGCGTTCACCGCCATGCGCGCCCGGGGCACCAAGGTCACCGACGTGGCTGTGCTGGTGGTGGCCGCCGACGACGGCGTTCGCCCCCAGACCCTGGAAGCGATCAGCCACGCCCGCGCCGCCGAGGTGCCGATCGTGGTGGCGATCAACAAGATCGACAAGGAGGGCGCCTCGCCCGAGCGGGTGATGCAGGAGCTCTCCGGCCTCGAGCTGGTGGCCGAAGACTGGGGTGGCAACACCGTGATGGTGCCTGTGAGCGCCCTCAAAGGGCAGAACATCGACAAGCTGCTGGAGATGATCCTGTTGGTCACCGAGGTCGAAGACCTCCAGGCCAACCCCGACCGGATGGCCAAGGGCACCGTGATCGAAGCCCACCTCGACAAGGCCAAGGGCCCGGTGGCCACGCTGCTGATCCAGAACGGCACCCTGCGGGCGGGTGACGTCCTGGCGGCCGGTCCGGTGCTCGGCAAGGTGCGGGCCATGGTCGACGACACCGGCAAACGCTTGAAGGAGGCCGGCCCCTCCTTCGCCGTGGAAGCCCTGGGCTTCAGCGAAGTGCCCACCGCCGGCGACGAGTTCGAGGTCTACCCCGACGAGAAGACCGCCCGCTCGGTGGTGGGCGAACGGGCCACGGACGCCCGGGCCACACGCCTCGCCCAGCAGATGGCCTCCCGCCGGGTGTCGCTCACCTCCATGTCCGGTCAGGTCAAAGAAGGGGACCTCAAGGAGCTCAACTTGATCCTCAAGGCCGATGTGCAGGGCAGCGTCGAGGCGATCCTTGGTTCGCTCGAGCAACTGCCCAAGGACGAGGTGCAGGTGCGGGTGCTGCTCTCCGCCCCGGGCGAGATCACCGAAACCGACGTCGATCTGGCGGCCGCCTCCGGCGCCGTGATCGTGGGCTTCAACACCTCGATGGCGCCTGGTGCCAAGCGGGCCGCCGACGCCACGGGCGTCGACGTGCGCGACTACGACGTCATCTACAAACTGCTCGAGGACATCCAGCTGGCCATGGAGGGTCTGCTGGAGCCCGAGTTGGTGGAGGAGTCCCTGGGCGAAGCCGAGGTGCGGGTCGTGTTCAACATCGGCAAGAGCGCCGTGGCCGGCTGCTACGTCACCACCGGCAAGCTGCAACGCAACGCCAAGGTGCGGGTTCACCGCGGCAAGGAGATCGTCTACCAGGGCGACCTCGACTCCCTGCGCCGCAACAAGGACGACGTCAAGGAGGTGGCCACGGGCTTCGAATGCGGCATCGGCTGCGATCGCTTCGCCAACTGGCAGGAGGGCGACCGGGTGGAGGCCTACAAGCTCGTCACCCAGCGCCGCACGCTCAGCAGCTGACGTGACCCCCCGGAGCGAAGCGCTGCTCTGGATCCAGTTGCTGGGCCTGGCGGCCCTGCCCCTGGAGGTGCTGCTGCTGCTGGTCCTGCTGGCCGGGGCCGATCCTGGGCCGGTTCCCGCGCTCGAGCGTTTGCTGGTCTGGGGGCTGGGCGCCCTGCTGCCGGCGGTGCTGCTCTGGAAACGGCCTCCGGATCTGTGGTCGCTGGTGCTGGTGCAGGTGCCGCTGCGGGGACGCCGGCCCCTGCAGCAGCGGCTGAGCGCCCTGCAAGCGGGGCTGGGGCTCCAGCTCTCCAGGGCCGCGGGAGCCGCCCTGCTGCTGCCCCTCACCTGGTGGGCCGATCAGCAGGCTGGCCTCGCCACCGGCCTTTCGCCCTTCGCTGCCAGTGGCCGGCTGGTGGTGTTGCTGCTCAGCGTGCCGCTGCTGGCGCTGATGCTGTGGCAATGGCAGCAGCTGGTGCAGGCCCTGCGCCTGCTCAGCCTCGATCAGGCCCTGGTCGACGGGGCCACACCGCTGAGCCTGGCCCAGCTGGAGCAGAGCCGCCTGAGCCTGGGGCTGCCCTTGTTGCTGTTTGATCCCCTGCGCGACAAAGAACCAGCCGCTGCTGAGGGTTCCCGTGAACACCACAACGTTCAGCCGGACGCACCGGCACTGGAATCTGGATCCGAATCAGCCGACGACCCACTGGCGAGCGAAACCCAGGGGCCAAGCGCGCTCGAAGCAAGTGTCCTGGAGGCCCAGGATTCTGCTGGAGTCGAGGCCAATGCAGGCGAGGACGCTGAAATCCAGATCGCCCAAGCCGATGAGCTCTCAGCTCAGATCACCGATGGGGCCGAAGCAAGCCCAGGGACAGATCAAGAAACCGAGGGGCCGGCCAACGAGCCGGGGGAAGCAAACCCCCTGGGCTAAAGCCATCGCCCACGGGCCGGGGCGAGCCAAGCGCTCAGGGACGTTCCTTCCCCTTGTCATGAGCTCGATCGCGCCAGAGGAGCAGGCCGAACAGGCCGAGGGCGCCCACCTGGATGCCCAGATCGCTGAGGGCCACCTCTCCGCCCGCGCTCGCCCTCAGCGCCATGGTGGCCAGGCCCACGGCGGCTGAAGCGCTGAAGGCCAGCCAGAGGGCACGCCGCAGGCCGCGCCAGGGGGTGCGTGCCTCCTGCAGCAGCCGCTGACGCAGCTCGGGATCCAAGGGTGCCCGGGGTCCTGGTGCCATGGCTGGGGCCTGGGGGCAGCGATCTCCGAATGCTAGTTTCAAGGCGCTGCCGGTGTAGCTCAGTGGTAGAGCAACTGATTCGTAATCAGTAGGTCGTCGGTTCAAGTCCGATCACCGGCTTTTTGGAGCCTTCCGCATCAACACAACAGCCCTACCTTCGCTGGGAAGGAATTCATCCAGGCCATCATTTCTGCAGAACAGCATCACGACCTCTTCCAGCCGTTAACCCAGGGTTTGTTTCAAGTCTGAGGGGTTGTCAGGGAGAGCGGCCGTTCAGCTCCCCTGCGGCCCATGAAAAAGCCCCCTCTCTCGAGGGGGCGATGAAATCAACCGATGGAGGTCGCTAGGCGACTCAACCGATCGCCGGGGCGGTCAGCGCCACGGGGGTGGCGGTGGCGGCCGCCAGGTCAAGCGGGAAGTTGTGAGCGTTGCGCTCGTGCATCACTTCCATGCCCAGACCAGCGCGGTTCACCACATCA